>JAEYUU010000629.1 GCA_023429545.1 Verrucomicrobiota bacterium | reverse complement strand
CGCCGTAGATCTCCGCGGTGTCCAGCGTGGTCATGCCCAGCTCCAGACAGATTTGGAGGCGGCGGTTCAGTTCCTGCGGTGTGGCGGCGGGATCACTGATGATGCGCCAAGTGCCGTAAGCGAGACGGGAGAATTCGGGGCTGTGCGGGGCGAGGCGGTGGCGGGGAATCATGGGAGGAATGTGGAATGCGGAATGCGGAATGCGGAAGCCGGGCGCGGAAGTTTCGGCTCGGGGATTGAAGAGCAGGGGGAAGAGCACGAGCAAGACAATTTCAGCGGGTGAAGCCGAGTTCTGAGAAGACGCGCTCCGGGGTCCAACCTTGCTCGCGAAGGGTGCGAATGGCGCGCGCGTTGTCGCGTTTTGCGAGCCGTTTGCCTTCGTTGTCGGTAACCAGCTTGTGATGTTTCCATTTAGGCACTGGCAGGCTGAGCAGAGCCTGCAGCAGCCGGTGCAGATGCGTGGCGGTGAGCAGGTCTTCGCCGCGTGTCACCAAGGTGATGCCCTGCGCCGCGTCATCCACCACCACCGCGAGGTGATAGCTGGTGGGTGTTTCCTTGCGTGCCAGGACCACATCACCCAGCACATCGGGTTTGGCCACGAAGGTGCCGTAGGCGAGGTCTTCCCAGGTGAGGTCATGCCCCCCGAGCGCCATGGCTTTCTGAACATCGAGCCGGAGCGCATAGTCCCGCCCGGAGGCCTTGCGTTGCTGGGCATCCTCATTGGAAAGGTTCCGGCAGGTCCCGGGATAGAGCGGCCCCTCGGGTCCATGAGGCGCGGCACCGGCGCGGGCGATTTCCTCCTGGATTTCCTTCCGTGTGCAGAAGCAGGGGTAGAGCAAGCTGAGGGCGTCGAGTCTGGCCAAAGCGTTGTGATAGTCGGCGAAGTGTTCGCTCTGCCGGCGCACGGGCTCCTCCCAAGTGAGGCCCAGCCAGCGCAAGTCCTCGTAAATGGCTGTCTCGTACTCAGCCCGAGTGCGGGTGGTATCAATATCTTCCATCCGAAGAAGGAAACGACCTCCGGCCCGCCGTGCTTCCCCTGCCGCGAAAAGCGCCGCATACGCATGCCCGAGATGCAGCCAGCCGGTGGGCGAGGGAGCGAAGCGCGTAATCACGGAGTGGGTCTGGGGCTCGATGCGGTTCTGCGGTTGAGAGTTGAGCGAACGCCCAATCTCGCGCAAGTTTCTCCCATACAGTCCTGCCAGCCTCACTTTTCAACCCGCAACTTTCCGCCATGCCCATCTACGAATTCTTCTGCCCGGACAACAACCGCATCTACCAGTTCCTGGCGCGCAACAGTGCCGAGGGGAGCCGGACTCCGCGCTGCCCGGATGATCCCAAGTTCCGCATGGAGAAGCGCGTCTCCCGCTTCGCGATGCTGCGCGGAGTGCAGGAGGAGGGGGGTGACGATCCCTTTGCCGGGATGGATGAGACCAAGATGGAGGCCATCATGGCCGAGATGGAGCGCGACATGGCGGGCATGGATGAAAACAACCCCGATCCCCGGCAGCTCGGCCATGTCATGAAGAAGATGACCGATCTCATGGGCGACAAGGTGCCGCCGGAGATGCGCGAACTGGTGCGCCGCCTTGAAGCGGGAGAGGATCCCGAAAAGCTCGAGAATGAATTCGGCGATCTGGACGAAGGCGGCGAGGCCGGAGACAACACGGACCTCTTCGCGCAGACAGTGAAGAAATTCAAAGCCAGCTTCACAGCTCCGGTGCGGGATCCGAAGCTGTATGAGATGAGCCAGTGGTCGTAATGGGGAATTGTCGCCAGAATGGCAATGGGTGAAAAAAAGAAGCCACGGTGGTGAATCGTGGCTTCGACTTTTAAGATGATGTGTCGGGAGCTTACCACGCCCAGGTCGCACCTAGACCCCAGCGCTCCGCCACGCGGAGCTGCCCCTCCTGGATGGGCCACTCGTCCGCACGAGGATCCTGACCGGCGTGCCGCTCGCTGGCACCCTTGAGCTGCATGCAGCCCGTGTTGTCGCCGATAGCGGCGATCGCTTTTACCTCTTCCGGAGTGAAAGTGACGTCCGGCAGTGCGGCGAGATCATCCACCTTGCTCTCGATGCTCTTGGCTCCCTCGTGGGCCTCTTGAATCAGCGTCGGCACCACGCTCTTCACGGGTTCTTGGGACAGATCCCAGATGGCGGAGAATTGCAGCATGGTCAGGCCATACTTCTCGGCGATGGGCCTGACTTTCTCCAGCTTTTCACAGCCCTCCTCCACCCAGCCCTTCGGGCGGAAGGTGCGGTGGTCGCCGTCGCGGAATTTGTGTCCGGGCTTCACGTCATCGTGGAAAATGCCGCCGAAGTCCACCACGCGCGCCAGGATGTCCACGCCATACTTTTTCGCCGCGGCGAGCACATGCTGTCCCGGCCAGGGCTCGAAGGGATTCAGGATGATCATCGCCCAGTCCAGATCCGCGCCGAACTTTTCGAAGCAACCGATGATGTCCAGTGTGAAGCCATTGGCGGGCCCCGGAGCAATGCCCAGGCGGTCGACGAGTCCACGTTGCTTCAGCGAACGCATGCCATCCCACACGACCTCGCTGCTGTAACCGATGGAATCCGGATTGTGCAGCATCAGCAGGTCGAACTTCTCCGCGCCACAGCGTTCCAGCGACTTCTCCGTCGCCATGGCCAGATAGCTCCCATACTCCTCCGGCTTGCGCAGTCCCGGCTCAGTGAAGCGGGGGTATCCCTTGGCGCCGGCGCGCAGACCGCCATAAAAATCATGTCCGACGATGCCGCTGAGGTTGTAGGTGCTTCGGTCAATGCCCTTGAGCGCTTCACCCAGAAGGGAATCCGCGCGACCGCCCCCGTAAACATCCGCCGTGATGAAGCTGCGCGTGCCTTTTTCGTATGAGCGGTGCACCAGATTGATATAACGGGCATCATCCAGCGCTTCGCCAAAGTGCATGAAGCGACCGCCGCTCCAGCTTCCAAATGCAGTACGAGTGAGGTTCATGGGACGTGAAAAATAGGGTTAATAGGGTAGGCCGGAATGCCGCCGGGTCAAAGCGCACCTTTGCCGGGTGCGGCCTCTTCCGTTGGCGGGTGTTCAAGCTGGTACTTTCTCTTCATTGGAAACGCCGCTTTCGCTGGTCATTTCTTGTGGAAGAACGGGCGGTTTTCCAAAGCCCTCCACCTCCTCGCGGGTGGGGATGGCGTCCTGCGCACCCAATCGGGTCGTGGTGATGGCGCCGGCGATGTTCGCCTTGCGGAGGCTGGCCAGAAGATTCTGAGTCTGCGCCCAGTGGACCGCGAAGGCTCCAGCAAAGGCGTCCCCGGCACCGGTCGTGTCCACCGGCGTGATGGCGCCGCCCGCCACCGTTGTGCGCGTGCCA
>JAEYUU010000616.1 GCA_023429545.1 Verrucomicrobiota bacterium | reverse complement strand
TACGTAAAAGTCACGCTCCGGTGAGCCTGCCGGCGCCTTTCGGGCACGCTGGAACCATGCGTTCTGATCCGAGGTGTGATTGAGTACGAGTTCTGTGATGATCTTCAGGTCCCGGCTGTGCGCTTCATCCAGCAGCGCCTGGAAGTCCTCCAGCGTGCCATAGGTGGGGTTGATGGAGAGGTAGTCAGAAATGTCATAGCCATCATCCTTGAGCGGGGAGGGATAGAAGGGCAGCAGCCAGATTGCCGTGACTCCCAGGTCCGCCAGGTAGTCCAGCCGCGAGATGAGTCCACGGAAGTCCCCCATGCCGTCGCCATCGCTGTCCTGGAAGGTCTTGATGTGCAGTTCATAGATGATGGCGTCCTTGAACCAGAGCGGTGAATTCATGCGGAGTGGTGGGTGGAAACGTGAGCGCGGGAGGCTGTTGTAGCGCGATTAGAAGAGGGCGGCTGTGAACAGCCCATCGAGCCGTGGTGTGAAAGTCGACGCGACAACGGATGAAGAAAAGAACTACGAAACAGAATTTCCCGCTGGCAGAACCGGAACACGGATGGATGAACAACGTTCATTTTGAAGAATTCGACCCGGGAGCCCATTGCCTTGAGTTCGCAGAGCCTGTGGGGGTTGGCCGCATGAAAGACCCGGTTCTCTCCGGCAACAAGGAGGGCGCATGAAGTCCGGACTCCTCGCAACCTACCGGTGGCAGTTCCATCAGGGGTTTACGTTCCGGGACGCCCTGGCGCTGGTGCCGTACCTGCATGAGCTTGGAATCAGCCATTTGTACGCCTCACCTCTGTTTCGCGCCGGCCCCGGGAGTCTGCACGGATATGACGTGGCGGATCACAACGAGTTGAACCCGGAGATCGGTACCCGTCAGGAGTTCGATGCGCTGGTGCAGGAGTTGCATCGGCATGGCATGGGACTGATCGCGGATTTTGTGCCCAATCACATGGGCATCAACGACCCGAACAACGAATGGTGGATGAATGTGCTGGAGAATGGCCCGGCTTCTCCCTATGCGGCTTACTTCGATGTGGAATGGCATCCCCTCAAGCCGGCGCTGGAGAACAAGGTGCTGCTGCCCATCCTCGGCGATCAGTACGGTCGGGTGCTGGAGAGTGGGGAACTCAAGTTGAAATTCGAAGACGGCGCCTTCACCCTGGAGTGCCCTGGAGCGGTCCTGCCAATCGCGCCGCGCACCACGCGACCCCTGCTGCTGCGCGCGGTGGAACTCATCGAGACACCTCCGGACGAACTGCAGAGCATCATCACTGCGCTGGAGAATCTGCCCACACGAGAGCAGACGGATCCCTCGAGAATTACGGAACGCATGCGCGAAAAGCGCATCATCCGCGAGCGGCTGACCCAATTGTGCAAGAACGATCCGTCGGTGCGTCACGCCATCAATGCCGCCGTGGTAGAGTGGCAGGATGGAAGCAGTCCGGAGAATCTCGATCGCCTGGACGCGCTGGTGACTGCGCAACCCTACCGTCTCAGCTACTGGCGTGTGGCCGCGGAAGAGATCAACTACCGACGGTTCTTCGACGTGAATTCCCTGGCTGCCATTCGCGTGGAGCTGCCCGAGGTGTTTGAGGCGACCCATCGCCTGCTCCTGGAGCTCTTCGCCAATGGAAGCTTCGATGGTGTGCGCATCGATCACATCGATGGCCTCGCGCGGCCGTCGCAATATCTTGAGACCCTGCGACAGAGGATCTCGGAGGTGAGCAAAGGAAGTGCTGCCGGATGGGTGTTCGTGGAAAAGATCCTGGGCGCTGGCGAACGCCTTCGAGCCGGCTGGCAGACCGATGGCACGACCGGGTACGAATTCTCCACGCAGGTCATGCACGCGCTGGTGGATCGCTCCAGTGAACGGAAGCTCTCGCACTGTTATGAGAAGTTTGTCGAAGATCACATGGACTTCCGTGAGATCGTCATCCAAGGCAAACGCCTCATCATGCAGGTCACCATGGCCAGCGAGGTGAATGTGCTTGGCATGCTGCTGAGCCGTCTCGCGGAGAGCCACCGCTGGTATCGGGACTTCACGGTGAATGCCCTCACCACGGCGATTCGTGAGGTTATTGCCAGTTTCCCTGTATATCGTTCCTATGTCGAACCAGAGCGGCCGGTAGAGGAGGCGGATGCGATGGTGATTTCCCAGGCCATCACACAGGCTCGCAGGCGGAACCCTGCGTTGGAGCGTTCGGTGTTCGAGTTCATCCGCATCGTGCTGCTGCCCGCGGAGGATGAGAGCCACCCCTTGGATGAAGAGGTGCGTCGCGACTTTGTCGTAAAGTTCCAGCAGTGCACCGGACCCATCATGGCGAAGGGTGTGGAGGATACCGCCTTCTATGTGTACAACCGCCTGGTGGCGCTTAACGAAGTGGGTGGGAATCCGGGCATCTTCGGCGCGCCCGTGGAGGCATTCCACAAGCTGTGTGCCGCACGGCAGGCAGAGTGGCCGCGCAATCTCCTTGCCACCTCCACGCATGACACGAAGAGAGCCGAGGACGTTCGCGCGCGCATACTCGCCATCAGCGAGATGCCGGTGGAGTGGTCGCAAGCGGTGCGCAAATGGCACACTGCAAACTGCAAGCACAAGGAGACACTGGACGGATCCCTGGCGCCTGATGCCAACGAAGAGTATTTCCTCTACCAGACTCTGCTCGGATCCTGGCCGTTGCATCCGATGACTGATGAGGAGCGGGGCATCTATGTGAAGCGCATCCAGGAGTACATGATCAAGTCACTCCACGAGGCCAAGGTGAACAGCAGCTGGATCGACCCCTATGAGGCGTGGGACAAGGC
>JAEYUU010000489.1 GCA_023429545.1 Verrucomicrobiota bacterium | reverse complement strand
GTATACTTTCATGCCATGATTGCCGTCACTGAGAATGCCGTCAAACACCTGCGCGACCTTTTAGAGAGTCGCGGCGCCGCCGTGGGCACGGGTCTGCGCCTGATGGTGAAGCACGGCGGGTGCGCCGGCCTTGAGTATGCCATGAAGCTGGATACTCCGGTTGAGGGCGACCAGGTGTACGGGCAGGAGGGCGTGAAGGTGATTGTTGACGCGGAGAGCCTCTCCTTCCTGGACGGCTCGGAAATCGACTACTCAGAAAGCCTGAGTGACGGGGGCTTCAAGGTCAACAATCCCCTGGCAGAGCGGACCTGCGGCTGCGGCTCCTCGTTTGAGCCCCGAAAGGCGGACGCAAAATGAACAAATGCCTTCCTAAATCCCCTGAAAATGTTTATTTTCACAGGGGTGTTGGGCACGGGGCCCGGGCGAGCGGCGGGCCTGCTATCTGACATTGTTACTCCATGAGCATTCACTTTCTCAATGACGGCTCCGACTTCCGCTCACGCAGCGGTGGCGGCGCGATGGCCAAAGGACGCCGGGACAACAGCCTTTTCTGGTGGACCATTCTCATCACTCTGCTGATGGGCCTGGCCACCTTCTGCTGGTTCTTCAGCATCATGGTCTTCCGCTACCCGGAGAAGCCCTTCCACTACAATCTGCTGACCAAACTGGAGAAGCTGGACCCAATCGTGAAGTTTGACCCGCTGAAGATCCCGAACGGTACCTTCTGCAGCCCGCGCGACCTGCTGGCCAAGTACTACAATTATAATGCCGAGCAGCTCCGGCTTGCCAATGATGTGCTGAAGCGCTCCTACATCCTGAACTTCGCGACGGAGAATCCCGTCTATGTGAAGGGCACCTACATTGTGATGTTCGCGCGCCCCCTGACGGCTGGGGATGTGGTCAGCAAAGGCTGGGTGGTGCGGGCTCGCTCTGAGGAGCTTGAGGACGTGCAGGTGGAACTGCTGCTTCCCGGCGCGGATCCAGCCAATGCGCCCTTCAAGGCGGATGACAAATTCACGCTCGATAACAAGAACCACATCTGCTGCATCATCAATGTGGAGCGCAACATGACCACTGACGGAGTATGCGCCACGGTGACCCCACTGACCTATGTTGGCTTCACCACCCGGGAGAAGAAGCCCCTTGCCATCGCTCCGCCCATCCGCCTGAACATGGAAGCGCCCTGGCCCGTGCTGGCCGATACGGTGTTGCCCGCCATCCCCGTGCAGGAGGAGGGGGCGCAGCCAGAAGCGCCCAAGGCCATTCCAGTGGCGGAACCCACCGCGAAGACCGCGCAAGCGAGCGTGCGGAGGTGAGGCTTCAAGTTAAGGGTAAAAGGAGAGCCGAAGGCCTTGGACTACGCGCTGCCCAGGGACGCTGCGCGTCAGCATCCGGGATCTTCTGTGTGTATTTTCATATCTCCTTTGTGTTCCAAAGGTCTTTCGCCCCGACCAAACAAGGATCATGACAAGACCTCGAATCTACACCACGAGCTTCGCAAGTGTGTATCCTCTCTATGTCGCCAAGGCGGAGAAAAAGGGACGCACGAAAGCTGAAGTCGATGAGATCCTTCGCTGGCTGACAGGGTACAGCCAGAAAGAGTTCGAAGCCCAACTGGAAAAGCAGACAGACTTTGAGACCTTCTTTGCGGAAGCTCCGCAACTCAACCCTTCGCGAGCTTTGATCAAGGGTGTGATTTGCGGTGTCCGCGTGGAAGACATCGAAGACTCAATGATGCGGGAAATTCGCTACCTGGATAAGTTGATCGACGAACTGGCAAAGGGAAAGGACATGGAGAAGATTCTGCGGAAGCAGTAGATCTTCTTTTCAGGCAGGCAGCAAAGCCCCGCCATCACCGCATAGACCCGTTGCCCATGCCCACCTTTCGCGCCGAGTGCATCCTCCAGGCATCACCACAGGCGCTGTTTGAGTTCCACAGCAATCCGGCCAACCTCTCACTCGTGATGCCGCCGACCACCCGCGTGGTGGAGCTTCGCGCAGGCGCGACGGCGGTGGAAGGTGAGACGATTGAACTGCGCGGGCGTGAGATGGGAATCATTCCCCTGCGCTGGAAGTGCCGTTGGAAACGCGTGAACCCACCCCACTTGCTTGTGGATGAAATGATCGAGGGGCCCTTTCGGCGGTTCGAGCATCATCATCGCTTTGAACCGGTCGAAGGTGAACGGACGAAGCTCACCGATGAAGTGCACTATGAGTTTGGCCGTGGATGGATTGGCTGGTTGATCTCAACAACGTTCGTCCGCGTCTATCTCACCCTGATGTTTGCATGGCGGAAGATGAGGATGCGACGGCTCTTTAACAAAGGATGAATGCTCAGGCGTCGGAAGCCTGGATCCACTCCAGTGCCTTCTGATAACTCGCCTGCTGCAGGAAGTGGCGCAGGCGGCCATCTAGCTGCGGCTTGAGACGTTGATATTCCGCATCGATTGCTTCGGACACTTTGCGGAGCGCAGTTAGGTGCGCCTCCGGATCACTGGTGCGGAATGCGTGGTCAGCGATCACCTCGATCCGTTTTGTAAGAAGATTGGAAAGGGTGTCAAGAGTTGAAGAACCAGCGCTCATCACTTAAAAAACATCACAAACCGCTCAATGCAAGGCAGCACAAGGCATGGAGAATCACGATTGAAACGGCAAGCTTTTTTTTGGAATTTTCACGCAAGTCCAAAGTTTAAAAAGAGTTTTCAAAATGATCGAAGATTGTCTTGTGACTTTCTCGAATGAGTCCTAAACGAGAGGGATGAATTTCAAAATTTTCGCAGGCGGGGATTGGGTAGGGAAAGGAACGGAAGCGAAAAGGTCGAACCCCTCTGAGTGAGATTCGCGACATCTGTATGCTTGCCATGAGCTCGTCTCGTCGTGACTCCGATCCTGAAGAGGAGGAAGATTTCCTTCCTCTGAAATTTGCCGGTGTTCCTGAGCCAGGACCGGAAGTGAAGGCGTGGAAAAAGGCCTCCATTGATCTCAGTGGAAAGATTGGTGCATTGAGTTTCGAACGCTGGTTCTCCAAGGTCAGCATTGAGCGTCTCGATCCCGCGCCCGTGGTGCTGCGTGTGCCGAACCTGATGCACCAGTACTGGATCGAGGAGCATTTCATGCCGCAGCTTTCCTCCGCCATGGCGGATGTTGCCGGTGGTCCCAAGGAGATTGAGTTCATGGTCGTGCCAGAGGCGCCGGCGGAAACCCGTCCGCAGCTTCGGGAAGCCGCCCGCGGCATGGAAAAGAGACGTGAAGCGCCTGCCGTGATCGAGGCAGCGGATGATCTTCCTTTTCGTGATGAGGCCCGGTTTGCCCGCAGCCTCTCGGATGCAGGCCTGAACCACCGCTTCTCGTTTGATTCCTTCGTGGTGGGTCCGAACTGCTCGTACTCCTTCGCCGCCGCGCGCGCGGTCGCGGAGAAGCCCGGGAAGACCTACAACCCGCTTTTCCTGCACGGCTCGGTGGGGCTGGGCAAGACGCATCTCATGCAGGCCATCGGCCAGGAGATTCTGCGCAACAAGCCACGCAAGGTGGTGCGCTATGTCACCAGCGAGGCCTTCACCAATGAGTACATCGAGGCGGTGCGCATGCACAAGGTGAACGCCTTCCGCCAGAAGTACCGCAAGGTGGATGTCCTCATGATTGATGACATCCAGTTCTTCGCCGGCAAGGGCGGGACCCAGGAGGAGGTGTTCCACACTTTCAACGACCTCTTCAATTCCTTCAAACAGATCATCCTCACCAGCGACCGTGCGCCGAGTGACATCAAAAATCTCGAGGAGCGCCTCGTCTCCCGCTTCGAGTGGGGGATGACCACCATGATCGAGTCGCCGGATGTGGAGACCCGCACCGCGATTCTGCGCCAGAAGATGCTCGACTGGTCCGTGCCGGTGGAGGATTGGGTGCTCACGCACATGGCGGAGAACATCCGCACCAACGTGCGCCGTCTGGAAGGCGCGCTGATGCGCGTGGCGGGGCACATTTCACTTTCGCCAACGGGAGACCGGGCCAGGCCGCCGGAGCCACTCACCAAGGCGTCGCTCGGCGTCATGCTGGCGGACATTTTGGAAGAGCCCGCCACCGGAATGGTCACCATCGACATCATCCAGAAGGTAGTGGCCGAGCATTTCGACATCCGGCTCGCGGACATGGCCAGCAAGAGGCGTCCGGCGAGCATCGCCCTGCCGCGCCAGATTGCCATGCACCTGGCCCGCCAGATGACCAAGGCTCCCTTCAAGGAGATTGGTGATGCCTTCGGGGGGAAGGATCACGGCACCATCATCCACGCCTGCAAGGGCATCGCCCAGCGGATGGCTGAGAGTGAGGAGTTTCGCCAGCTTGTCGCGGCGTTGACCGAGCAAATCCGGAAAGCCGTCTGAGGCGGTTCTCCCGGCACATCCCTGCCTCACTGGGAGGCGGGGCGCGGGAGGGGCTGTCCGGAGCCATATTCCTTTAGACAGCCGGACGATTTCCGCCATTATGCTTGCTTAATTTTGGCCTCTCGCTAAGAGAGGTGCGCAAGTCCGATCATGAAATTCTCGATCAGCAAGGAAGCCTATCTCAGTGCCCTCCAGCAGGTGCAACACGTCGTCAGCACGCGCACCACGCTGCCGATTTTGTCCAATGTGCTCATCAAAGCCGGCAAGGGGGAGCTGCTGTTTGCGACGACGGATCTGGACGTGGGCATCAGCGGTACCGTGAAAGCCGATGTGGAGGAGGGGGGAGCCACCACGCTGCCCGCCCGCCGTCTCGCCACCATTGTGAGGGAGCTGCCCTCGGACGAGGTGGATGTCTCCGTGGATGAAAAGAACGTGGCCCACATCCGCAGCGGTCCCAGCTCCTTCAAGCTCATGGGGCTGGCTCACGATGAGTTTCCCCCACTGCCTGCGTTCAACGACGCCAAGGAGTTCAAGCTGGAGCAGCGCGTGCTCAAGGAGTGCCTCCGCAAGACCTCCTACGCCATTTCCACGGATGAGACCCGGTATGTGCTGAACGGCATTCTCTGCTCCTTCCGTGACAACATGCTGACCATGGTGGCCACGGACGGCCGCCGCCTGGCGATGGTGGAGCAGGAACTGGAGTTTCCCCAGAGTCATGAGGGGGACATCATCATCCCCACGAAGGCGGTGAATGAAATCCAGCGTCTCCTCGGCGACGAGGGGGAGGTGGTTCTCAAGGTGGCTTCCGGCCAGGTTGGCTTTGATCTTGGCAACTATTTCCTCGCCAGCAAGTTAATCGAAGGGAACTACCCCAACTACCGGCAGGTGATCCCAGGAGAAAGCAAGGAACGAATCACATTGGAGCGTGAGCCTCTGCTCAGGACGCTGGCCCGTGTGTCCCTGCTGCTAAGTGACAAGTCCAACTCGGTGAAGCTGCACTTCTCCAAGGATAATCTCGAAGTGGTGGCCAATTCCCCGGACGTGGGTGAGGCCCGCGAAAGCGTGGCCATCAACTACAAGGGGGTGGACATGACCGTCGCCTTCAACCCGGAGTTCCTCATGGCTCCCCTGCGCAATCTTCTCAGCGATGAAGTGCATCTTCATCTTATTGATGAAATCAGCCCTGGTGTGATTAAGAGCGGAAGCAGCTTCCTCTATGTCCTCATGCCAATGCGCGTGAATTCCTGAACTCCCTTCCCATGAAACCCATCGTCCTCCTGCGTTTCCTCGGTGCCGCCGCGTGTGTGGCCCTCGCCAGTTGCGAATCCACGTGGCCCTACGGCGCCGCTGATACCGAGAGCCGCCGTGGTTCCGGCTATTCACTGGACAATCCACCCTCCAGCCAGTCGCGTTACCTTCAGGGTCCTACAGGCACCACGACGACCACGCCTGGGGCGTCCACCACGACCACGGAGACGGTGGAAACGACGACGACAACGACTCCCCCGGTCGATACGCCTCCCACTTCTACGACGCCCACGACGACGGAGACCACCACTACGCCGCCTGTTCCGCCGGCCCCGACCTCGTCGCCTGCCGCCTACGGATCACCTGTGCCGGGCCGCAAGGGCTTCGTCTTCCCGCCTGGCTCGGAACAGAAGCCGGAGAACATGGTGGACGTGCGCGATTTCACCCCTGGCCAGAAGGTGCGTGACCCGCGCACTGGCAAGGTCTTCCTGGTGCCTTGATCCGCCGGAATCCTTGATTCCACTTCAAGCGCGGGCGCGTTGGTATCCAACGCGCCTTTTCTTTCCCCTTCGCCATCCACGGTCGTGAGTTCCAGTTTTCCCCAGCGTGTCGCCATCCTGGCGCCCGGGCTCCTCGGTGGCTCGCTCCTGCGTGCCCTGCGAGAGCGCTGTGCGGGCATCCATCTGCGCGTGTGGGCGCGCCGGGAGGAGGCGGCGGGAGAGGTGAGGAATGCCGGCATCGCGGACCTTGCAACCACGGACCTGAATGAAGCGGTGTCCGGCGTCGATTTCATTGTGCTCTGCATGCCGGTGGAGCACATGGCCGGTGTCGCCAGGCTGCTGCTGAAGGCACCGGTCCATCCCGGATGCACGGTCACGGACGTGGGCAGTGTGAAGACCTCCGTGGTGTTCGGGCTGGAGCAGGTTTTCGCTGGCAGCCAACTCCACTTCCTCGGCAGCCATCCCATGGCCGGCTCGGAGAAGGCGGGGTTCGAGGCTTCCCGCGCTGACCTTTTTGAGGGGGCGAGCTGCCTGCTCACACCCACGCTGCTCACGGATTCTGTCGCCCTGCAGGTCACCCGGGCAGTGTGGCAGAAGGTAGGCTGCCGCCTTCGTGAAATGTCCCCTGAGGACCATGACCGCATCGTGGCCCGCGTCAGCCATCTGCCGCATCTGGCCGCCGCTGCCGTGACCCTGGCGGCCCTGCATGAGCATGCGGATGCCGCGGACTGCATTGGCAACGGATTCCGCGATACCACGCGCGTGGCAGCCGGGGATCCTGAATTGTGGCGGGGCATCGTCCTGGAGAACCGGGCCGAGGTGCTGGCCGCCCTCACGGACGCCCGGGACCGGTTCAATGAACTGCTTGCGATGCTGGAGAAGATGGATGACAAAGCTCTCCGCCATTTCCTTCGCGAAGCACAACAGCTCCGCAATGGCGTGCCTGCCAGTTCCTGAATCATGTCCCAGCTCAAAGTCCGCAAACTCAAGCATATCCCCACCGAAATCACCGTCCCGGGGGACAAGAGCATCAGCCATCGGTCGGTGATGTTTGCAGGGCTGTGCGAGGGCACGACGATCATCGAAAACTTCCTGCCCAGCGAGGACTGCCTCTGTTCCCTGAGCGCCATGCAGGCCATGGGCGCCGAGTGCGAGGTGCTCGAGACGGATGGGCGTGGCAAGCCCGTCAAGCTCGCGGTCACGGGTCATGGCATGAAGCTCAAGGCGCCTGCGACTCCGATCGAGTGCGGCAATTCCGGCACGACCATGCGCCTGATGTCCGGCATTCTCGCCGCGCAACGATTTAACACCACGCTGACGGGGGATGAAAGCCTCTCGCGCCGCCCTATGAAACGTGTGGCGGATCCGCTCGCACTCATGGGAGCCAAGGTCACGGGGCAGGGGGACAAGATCTGTGCGCCCATCACCATTCACGGTGGTGAGCTCAATGCCATCACGTACCATCTTCCCGTGGCCAGCGCCCAGGTGAAGAGCGCGGTGCTGCTCGCGGGTTGGAATACCCAGGGGAAGACTTCCGTGGTGGAGCCGGTGCAGACGCGCGATCACACCGAGCGCCTGCTGGCCCACTTCGGCGTGAAGTGTGTGAAGGATGGCAACACGGTCAGCATCTATGGCGGCCAGCGTCCCGAGCCGAAGGATCTGTATGTGCCTGGGGACATCTCCAGCGCCGCCTTCTGGATGGTGGCTGCGGCGGCCACACCCGGCACACAGCTGATTTTGAAGGACGTGGGCCTCAATCCCACACGCACCGGCATTCTCAATGTGCTCATCCGCATGGGCGCCCAGATCAGCGACACGGTGAACTACACCGAAGGCGAGCCTCGCGGCAATGTGGTGATCCATGGCGGCGAGCTGAACGCCACCGTGATCGGCGGGGAGGAAATCCCCAATGTGATCGATGAACTGCCCATCCTCGCCGTGGCCGCAGCGCTCGCGCGTGGCACCTCCGTCATCAAGGATGCTGCTGAGCTCCGCGTGAA
>JAEYUU010000451.1 GCA_023429545.1 Verrucomicrobiota bacterium | reverse complement strand
GAGCACGTTCGGCGCGAGCAGGGAGTATCCGTAGTCGAATCCGAGCACTGCGGCCTCGCTCAACAGTGAGTTGTACACGCAGAAGCGGCCCTGCTCTGGGGCGAGGTTCTGCAGCGGGATGTAGCGCTCGCGGGTGCTGTTGTCATACAGCACGCAGTGACGCTGGGAGAACGTGCCACGACGGCAGTCCTGGCCGCTCAGGCGGACGCCAGTGCCATCCGAAAGCAATGAGCCAAAGGCGAGCGCCTCAGCGTGCGCCCAGTCGAAGCCGGCGCCCGTTTCGAGAGCCTTCTTGCGCGCGGCAAGAAAACGTTTTTCGATGGTGGGGTGAAGCTTGAAATCCGGCGGAGGCTCCACCAGCTTCAGTCCCATGTTCCGCAACTTCTCCAGCGGCACGCCGGTGTTGACCGGATCGTGAGTGTAGCGGGGCTGGGGTTGGGCGGTGCTGCCCTCGAAGGGATTGCTGCCCTTGCTCTTCTCCTCCTCGGCCAGTTCTGCAAAGCCCTGTTCGAGATTGGCTTCCAGTTCCTTCTGAAGCGCGTCTGCCTGCTCGGCGGTGAGCACGCCGCTCTTGATCAACTTCTCGCGGAAGAGGGTGGCCGTGCTCGGCTGGCTGGCGATGAGCCGCGCCATGTTCGGTGAGGTGAAGCTGGGCTCGTCCGTCTCATTGTGCCCGTGACGACGGTAGCACACGATGTCGATTACCACGTCGCGGGAGAACTTCTGGCGGAAGTCGAGCGCAAGCTGGGCTGCGAAAGCCACATCCAGCGGTGAGTCGCCATTCACGTGGATCACTGGCGCCTCGATCGTCTTGGCCACGTCCGTACAATAGTAGGAGGAGCGCGCATCCGCGGGCAGGGTGGTGAAACCAATCTGGTTGTTCACGATGATGTGCACCGTACCGCCCGTGCGGTAGCCGGGAAGCTGGGAGAGATTCAGCACTTCAGCGACCACGCCCTGACCGGCAAACGCAGCGTCACCATGGATCAGGATCGGCAGCACCTTCTTGCGGTTCACGGTGTCACCCAGATGCCGCTGACGCGCACGCGCCTTGCCTTCCACCACGGGATTCACAGCCTCAAGGTGGCTTGGATTCGCCGCGAGGTGAATCATGATCTCGTCACCCGTCTTTGAGCGACGATGGGTCTCAAAGCCGAGGTGGTACTTCACGTCGCCATCACCGGCCACCATGTTGGGCACGTAGTTTTCCGAGAACTCGTAGAAGAGGACCTTGAGGGGCTTCTTCAGAAAGTTCGCCAGAATGCTGAGGCGTCCACGGTGGGCCATGCCCATCACGATTTCCTGCGCGCCCACGGATGGCAGGTTTTCGAAGATGGTCTCCAGGGCCACCATGAGGGATTCGCCCCCCTCCAGGGAGAAGCGCTTCTGGCCCACGTAGCGCTTGTGCAGGAAGCGCTCAAAAGTCTCGGGCTCCAACGCCCAGCGCAGCACTTCCGTCTGCTGTTCCGGAGAGGGCGTGGGCGTGCCCATCCGTCCCTCAATGCGCTCACGCAACCAGGCCCGCACTTCACGATTGTGAATGTGCATGAACTCGAAGCCCACCTTGTCGCAATAAATGCGGCGGAGTTCCTCCAGCATCACGCGCGCCTTCATGGGGCGGCCCTGGCCATGGAAGTTGGTCATGACCTCCTCCTCCAGTTCCTCCTCGGTGAATCCCAGTCCGGCAGGCGTGAGCAGCGGCTGCTCGGGAGCCGTCTTGCTCAGCGGGTCAAGCCAGGCAGCCGTGTGGCCGATGCGGCGGAAATCCAGGATGGCATTGGTCACCTTGGTACGGAAGGCGAGCGTCTTTTCCGAAAGCGGCTGGATGGCATCCTCCGGCGCGGCCCCCTTCCCCACGGGCGACAGCGG
This sequence comes from Verrucomicrobiota bacterium, assembly GCA_023429545.1. Classification (GTDB taxonomy): domain Bacteria; phylum Verrucomicrobiota; class Verrucomicrobiia; order Verrucomicrobiales; family Verrucomicrobiaceae; genus Roseimicrobium. The sequence continues at coordinate 3,030 of JAEYUU010000451.1, read as the reverse complement.
AGTGCGCTGCTGTGCCATGCCCAGCTCGAAGCCTTCAAAGAATGAGGACCAGGCGGGCTCCACACTGCGGGGATCTTGCTTCCAGGCGAGATACTTCTCATCGAGCAGGTCAGCGTTTGCTCGGTACGGCAATGTGGCGTTCATGATCTAGATTTACGAGGGGGGAACAAAAGGGGCGCAAATCTCGCACGATGCAAGCCAAGTGCCACCCTTGAGCGTGAATTTTCGCGCATCCACTCCCACCTCCGCAGCGAAGGAGCAGGCGGTAACTGCGGCGTTGCGAATCGCACGGCAGGCTGCCGAGCGGAGGCTGCCTGTGATTTTCTTCAAGCTGACAACGACAGGAACTTTCGAGCCGATCGCGTAGACCCGCCGTGACACGGTCGATTTTTTTAAGAACTCAGCATCCCCGAACCCGAAGCGGATCACCTCTCAAACCTGAGAATATAAAGGAAAATGCAAAGTTTTCTGGCGATTATAGTCCTCAGGGCTTAGATTTTCTCAAGATTCACTCGCGGAAACCGCAAAAAGTCTCACCCTGCCATGAAGTTCGTGCTCAAAGTTGCCGCCTTGGTCGTCGCTGCGAAATTCATTTTGCACACCCCGGAAGGCTCGAACTCGACCGTGGACAAGGTGGCAAAGACAACGGTTCGGGATTTGGCGAAGCACGTTGATTCCGCCTACACAGCGTTGGAATTCAAGCTCAAACAGCTCCTCTCCTAGTTCATCGGGGCCGCTCCTGCATGGGTTACTCCACCCACAGCCGTTTCGCTTTTCGCCTCAAGTAATGGCTCCCCGGCAGGTTCACTTTGGCGGGGCCACCGGGCTGGAGCATAGCCAGCGCTCCGTCAATTTCGTGCACCCCCACGGAGGGGATTTTCTGAACCTCGACCAGCCAGTGTTTCAGCACGCGGGACTGGATGGCGGGATGGGACGTCTTGAAAGCGGGGGTAAGCTGGAGGCTGCCATCTTGCTGAACGAGGCCCGCCCGCTCCATCAGGAGTCGTGCGCTTTCGTGGAGACAGGCTTCATCGCGACCGGCCAGCCGCGCCGTGCGCAGGATCAGTTCCACCACATCGCGACCGTTGGCGCACGTCAGCATGGGCAGCACATCATGCCGCAGGCGGTTGCGACGATGGGCGCGTGAAGTGTTGCTGGAATCCTCCCGCCACTTGAGCCGGTGCTCTTTTAGATAGGCATCAATCTCCGCACGTCGAACGTCCAGCAGCGGGCGGAGCTTGATCAGGCCCTCGCGAGTGGTGGCAGAAACCGGCATGCCGGAGAGTCCGTGGAGGCCAGAGCCGCGGCAGAGATTTCCCAGGATCGTCTCTGCATTGTCTTCCGCGTGATGTGCGAGGAAGACGTAGGGCGTGCTGTGCTTCTTTGCGAGCGAGTGGAAGAACAAATCGCGAGCCGCGCGAGCCGCCGTTTCCAGGGATTGTTTCCAGGCCTTCGCGGACGAAGCGACATTTTCACGATGGATCTCAGAGGGGAGCCCCAGCTTCTTCGCGAGCCTCTTCACGAAAGCAGCATCCGCGGCTGATTCCTTTCCGCGCAACTGGTGATCGAGATGGCAGACGATGAGATTCCGCCATCCGTTGGAGGCGAGGAAATGCAAAAGCGCCACGGAGTCGCGACCACCAGAGACAGCGACAATGGCTCTGCCTTGGACGGTGAGAGAGGGATGACGGTCCTGAAGTTCAGAGATGGCTGCGGCCGCCTTTTTCACAAAGGGAAGCGAGTCGATTCCCTTCGAAACTCGCTTTTTCCCTCTGACGGCCGTCCCTTTTCTCTTTCCGCCTACCCCTTGCCCCTTCTCCTTACCCAATCCGATCCGCTCCGTAGTACCTGCGGAGGGGGCCGGGGATTTCAATGGTGCCGTCCGCCCGCTGATAGGTCTCGACAAGCGCGACGAAGAGCCGCGCGAGCGCGGTACCGGAGCCGTTGAGCGTGTGGCAGAAACGGTTTTTGCCATGTTCATCCTTGTACCGCAGATTCATGCGGCGCGCCTGATAGTCGCCGAAATTGCTGCAACTGGAAACCTCAAGATAACTTCCCTGCCCAGGGGCCCAGACTTCGATGTCATACGTTTTGGCCGAGCCGAAACCGATGTCACCCGTGCAGAGCTCGATGACGCGGTAGTGCAGGCCGAGTAGCTGGAGCACCTTCTCCGCATTGCCCGTGAGCTTCTCCAGTTCCTCCATCGAGGTCTCCGGCGTGGTGATTTTCACGAGTTCCACCTTGTCGAACTGGTGCATGCGTATGAGCCCGCGCGTGCCAAGGCCGGCGCTGCCCGCCTCACGACGGAAGCATGGCGTGTACGCGGCGTAGTGGATGGGCAGCCCGTTGAGGGTGAGAATTTCCTCACGATGCAGGTTCGTCACCGGCACCTCCGCGGTGGGGATGAGGTACAGGTCATCCACCTCGCAGTGGTACACCTGCTCGCCGAACTTCGGGAGCTGCGTGGTGCCCACAAGTGCATCCGACTTCACCAGGTATGGCACGGATACCTCGGTGTACCCATGCTCCATGGTGTGCAGATCCAGCAGGAAGCTGATCAGCGCACGTTCCAACCGCGCGCCCGCTCCGCGATACACCACGAAGGCACTGCCAGTAATCTTGGCGCCGCCTTCGAAGTCGAGCATGCCGTGCTGCGCTCCGAGGGTCACGTGATCCTTCGGCTGAAAGTCATAACCGGGCTTTTCTCCCCACACACGCACCTCGGGATTGTCCTCCGCGCTGGTTCCCACCGGGCAGGCCTCATGCGGCATGTTTGGTATGGCGAGCAGGAGGTCGCGCTGGCGCACATCGAGCGAGTCCGCGTCCTTGCTGATCTGATCGATGCGCGCGCCCATGCCGCGCACCTCCGCCTCGATGGCGCTGGTGTCCTCGCCCTTCTTCTTGGCGATGCCAATCTCCTTGCTGATGCGGTTGCGATCGCTCTGCAGCTTCTGCCGCTCCGTCTCCGCGGCGCGGCGCTGCTCGTCGATGGCGAGCACCTCATCGACCATCGCGGAGAGGGACGCAGCG
>JAEYUU010000420.1 GCA_023429545.1 Verrucomicrobiota bacterium | reverse complement strand
CTCGGCCACGAGATCCTGCATTTCTTGCGCCGTTGCTCCGGGCCAGACCGCACTCACCGTGAGCACCTTTATCGTGAAGGAGGGATCTTCCGCTCGTCCCAGTTGAAAATAGGCATAGATGCCGGCGAACGCGGAAGCGAAAATGAAGAACAGCGTGATGGCGCGTTCCCGTACTGCCAGTTTGGAGAGATTAAGACTTCTCATGGGATCTCTTCTCCTCTCTGGCCGCATGAACCATTTGCCCCTCGTGCAGGAGATGCGCTCCAAGTGCCACGACCTTTTCGCCGGGTTCAACTCCGTGGGACACGACGACTTCCTCCTTACCGATTGAGGCAATTCGGACGAAGCGGAAATCGACCTTCGATCGGTCGTCCACAATCCAGACCCCCGGGCCGGTACCGCGATCATGCACAGCTCCGACAGGCACCCGGACAAACGGGCTGGCAGAAGCTTGCCTGGTGCTCAATGTGATGGTGACGGTCGAACCGAGCGGCGCCGAAGCGGCTTCACCTTCGAGCACGTAGCGAGCCTCAAAAGTTCGGCTCGTCGGATCTGCCGCGCCGGAGAGTTGGCGCAGCCTGGCCTCATATCTTTGATCCTGCCCATAAAGTCGGGCCGAGGCGGCCGTTTCCAAATCCGGGCGCACCCCCTCGGGCAAGTTGATCAGGGCTTCGCGAGGACCGTCATGCGCCAATTGAATCACCGTTTGTCCTGCTGCGACCACCTGACCTGGTTCGCTCAATGTCCGGACAATCACTCCATCAGCATCAGCTAATAGGACAGCATACTCGCTGGAGTTGTTGCTGACTCTCGCCTGAGCCTCCGCTGCTTCCAACTGGGCTTTGGTGCTGTCCAGCACCGCCCGGGCCTGATCATATTCTTGACGCGATACGGCGCCTGATGCGACCAACCCAACGTACCGTGCTTCATCAGCCTTGGCTTGCGTATATCTGGCCCGAGCCGCTTCGACGTTTGCCTGTTGCGCCGCGAATGCAAGCTCGAGGTCCACGGAATCAAGCCGCATGAGAATCTGGCCCTTGCGGACCCGCTGTCCCACATCCACGGAGCGCTCCAGGATTTTTCCTCCCACACGGAAGCCCAAATCGCTTTGCACGCGGGCTTCAACGATCCCGGTGAAGGTCCTGCCATTCGCTCCAGCCGCTTCCGCCTTGAAGACCTCCACCGTCGGAGGCTGTAGGCGCGGATCTTTTGCGGTTGGCTTGGAACACCCAGCCACCATCAGGACCACTGCCAGCCATCCTGCAATCAAGCCTATGGTGTTCAGCAGCCGCGGGTGTATTGGCCACGGCCGAGGTGCATTGAGCATCTGAAGATCGCTAATTGGTATATTCATGGCACGTCTTTTCGAGTTACCCATTCATGGCGCGGGATAGGAATCCCTGGTGCAACCAGCGGGGCGTGGCCCAAGTGAAGGTCACCATCACCTTATTGAAGAATCCTGGCACCACACTCATGCGCCCGGCCCTCAGTGCGCGAATTCCGGAACGCACCACCGCTTCCGGCTGCATCATCAACAGGCGCAGCGCGGGCGTGATCTTCATCTGAGCCGCCTTTGCGAATCCGGTATCCGACATTCCTGGACAAGCACCGTAACAGTGATTCCATCGCGTTTAAGTTCGCGATGCAGAGCTTCTCCCAGGCGCAGGACATAAGCCTTCGCAGCTGCATAAACCGCGAAGTTCTGCACTCCTTGATACGCCAGCAAGCTTGCGACCAGCAGAATTCTCCCGCGTCCTCGTGCCCGCATGTCTTGAGCAAAGAGGTGGGTGACGGATGTCAGGCTCGCGATATCCAACTGCACCATCGCCAGCGCTGCGGCCAACTGGCTATCCAGGAACGGGCCTTGCAATCCGTGGCCGGCGTTGTTGATCAGGATGTCGATCGCAATGCCTCGCTCGCTGAGCCGCTGACGCAGTTCATCGACCGCCGCAGTCTCTGAGAGGTCAACGCGCTCCACGACGACATCGACGCGGAATTGCTGGCGCAGCGCCTCGGCGAGTTGTTGAAGTCGATCCAACCGCCGTGCCACAAGAACCAGCGGATGTCCTTGCTTGGCATACTGGCGGGCGAATTCTTCGCCGAAGCCGCTCGATGCGCCCGTGATGAGAACCCACGACGCGGATGAAGTTCCGGCGGCTGGCGTTGATTTGTTTATGGATGGCGTGTGCATATACACAGTTGGGTCGCCGGTTTGGGTAGTTTGGATTTTTCCGAGACTAATTTTTTAGGGCTGACACCGTTCTTGTTCTAAACCAGCATCGACTGCTGGGCGAAGATACCTGCCGTCGCGCCGTGCGCGGCAGTCCGGTATCGAGAACGGTGATTTTGCGGCGGGCACGGCCGAGCTGCAGGTCGCCGGCGAGACCGGCAAAGCTGCCGCCGATGATAATGACGTCATTCATGGTGATGGGCTCCGTGCCGTGGAGGGAGGGGGTTGGGACTCGATTTCTTAGTTTTTAAGTGCGGAAGCAACCTTCTCCAAATCGGCGAAGAGCGCCGACCAGCGCTTTTCCCCCAAGACCTGAACCGCAGTGCTCTGGGCGGATTCCCAGGCCGGCATGAATTTCTCAACCTGTTTTCGGCCTTTGGCTGTTATCGCCAGTTCCACGCGTCTACCGCGCCCGCCGCCATCTGCCGTTACCAAACCATCCCGCTGCAATGGCTGAAGATTCCGCACGAGTGACGTTCGCTCCAGCCCAAGGGAATCGCTTAATTCGGCCATCGTCCAACTTTGATTAGCATTCAACGCCAGCAAAATCGTCCCCTGTGTGGGGCGGATTCCATGCCGCCGCATTTCCGCGTCATAAAATTGGGTCACCGCCCGCGTCACCCGACGCAAGTTGAAACACACGCAATTTTCCGGGGTCGAAAAATCAAGTTCACTGGACATGATGTGTGTATACACTTATGCGGTTTGACTGTCAACTGTTTTGTTGGAAGGCCTTTAGGGGCGCGGGGGGACGTGTTTAGGCGATCAGGAATG
>JAEYUU010000413.1 GCA_023429545.1 Verrucomicrobiota bacterium | reverse complement strand
GATGTCCGCTGTGCCCACCATGCCCCGAGGCGCCTCCGTTGCCGAGCTGCAGGGTGCCCTCCGAAATGCTGCTGCCTCCTGAGTAGGTGCTGGTGCCCGTGAGAATCCATCTGCCCGTGCCAACCTTCTCGATTTTGCTACTGAAGGCCGGGCTGGCATCCGCGTAGCTAAAATCTCATTTTCGCAATTGTTAGTGTCACCGAGGTGGAGCACACGCTGCACGGGGTTGGTGCCGCCCGCAGTCAACGCTGAGGTGAATTTCACGGTACCCTTGCCGACATTTTCAACGGCGGCGACTACCGCTATAACACAGTCAGCGGTGTCCGCGTTGGTAACGATGATGGGCCGGTTCGTCACGGAATCGGCATCTCCGATGTAGCGGAGAGTAGGCAGCGCCAGCGCGATCCATCTGGGATGACGCGCGGGCCACTCGTGGGAATCCATTCCACCTACTCCAGCATTTCCACTTTGGGCATGTCGAGTTCAAAGATGCCTTCGATCTCCACCGCAATGTTTCCGGGCAGAGGTCCCATGCCGACAGCACTGCGCGCGCCGACGCCGTTGTCCTTGCCCCAGACTTCCGCAAAAAGTTCGCTGCATCCGTTGATCACCTTGGGATGGTCGTAAAAATCCGGCGCGGAGTTCACCATGCCCAAGAGCTTCACCACACGCTTCACGGCGACCAGTGAGCCGAACTGCTTCCTCAGCGTGGCCAGGATGGCCAGTCCCACCTGCCGGGCCGCCTCCTTGCCCTGTGCCAGGGTCAGGTCCATGCCCACCTGCCCGGTAATAAGTGTGCCGTCCGAACGCAGCGGACCGTGGCCAGACACGTAGGCCAGGTTCCCCACGATGACGACGGGCTTGTAGACGGCCACCGGCACGGGGGCGGCGGGGAGTTCCAGATTCAATTCAAGGATGCGGGATTCAGCAGACATGTGTGGAGACTACAAAAGTCTCTCCACATCTTCCAAGCGGAAATTGCTCGATTCTGCGCAGCAAAAGCGCTCAGTGCTCCTTGGGCTCGATCACGTACATGGCCAGGGTGGCCTTGAATGCGTCCGTCAGGCTCATGCGCTTCATCTCGTGGCCAGCTCCCCAGGAGTCCGTGAAGATGAGTTGCTGCTTCCCCGGATTATACCCGATGATGAGGCGCATGTGGTTCCCTCCCACCTGGGCAGCATTGGCTGGCTCCTCGGGAAAGCGTCCCAGTTCCAGCGCCCAGAGCAATGGCACCCCCTTGGAAGTGAAGTCTTCAATCTGCTTCTGGAACTTGGCAAAGGTGACCTCCGTCATGCGGTTGCCATAGGGCAGGCCGAGGCCACCACTGCGCAGGCGATATCCGAGCGGCTTGAAGTTCACCTTGAAGCGGCTGTCAATCTTCCTGAGCGCGTCCTCCATGTCGAGCGAGTTGGTCCCGCTCTCCGCATCAGATCCGGCAATCTGAGCGATCTCGTGCTGATCACAGGGGATCCGGAGATAGCCGAAGAGCCGCTGGCAGGAGGCCACCACGCAGTAGCCCTTGGCGCCCTGATCCACCATGGGCACCTCGCCGATGAAGACATCGCCATTCTTCTCGCGCTTCACAAACCTGGGCAGCTCGGCCTTTCCCAGCGCCGTGCGGCGGATGCTCTGGCCCGTCTCGCTGGCAAATGTTTCCCGCTCACCCGGAGCGGCCAGTCGCAGGCGCAGGAATTCCGGCTGGCCGCCTTCCAGCGCGCCCGCATTGTACTCCAGCGCAGCAAGGGCAGAGGGTGCGTTCCACGCCCACCCACCAATCTTCACCGCCGATTGCGCGCCCGGGCGCCGCTCGATGGGGCGCACGCCGAGCCATTTGCCAACCGCCACCCCGGCCGTCTTGTAGCGCCGATCAAACTCCCCTGCCGCGACCTCGCCACTGTCACCGCGATTGTACAGGGACACTGTGACTTTGGTGGCCTTGCCCTTGCTGAACTCAATCACCGCTTCATCCACGGGCACGCTGCCATCAAACACCCTGAGATCGACTTCCACATTGCTGAAGGGACGTCGTGAAAAGCGCACGCCGGACTTGTCCGTGGTCAGCCACTGGTAGTACGGGGAGTCCTGTCCGCCCGGCATGGCAAATACCGACTCCACCCTCTCCGGGGTCAGTGACCACAAGGCGGGCAATGACAGCAGCGGATCCAGGTTGAGAAAGAACTGGGGTTCATTCGTGATGAGTTGCTGCACAGGATAGCCAGCCAGCAGCACTGGATCCGCGCTGGCGGGAGCGAAAGAAATACGCAGCACTTTCTTTTCTGCACTGTGATCAAGCACCGCGACGGCACTCGCATTTCGCCAGACCTGGGACTGCAATCCCTTTTCACCCTTGAAGCCGCGGAGTTGCGGCTGCGCCACCGGTGCAGAAGCCAGCATGGCTCCCAGGGAACTCTCCGCAGTGGCCCGCGCCTGCTCCACCTCCGAGGACTCCTGCGCCACGCTGCCTCCGGGTACTGCCAGGTTGATGACAAGACGCACAGCTTTGCCACCGGCAAAGGATACCGCCGCGGACTCCACCGGCACCTTGCCTCCGAAGATGCTGATGTCCGCGTCAACATTGGTGAACGGCTTCCGGTCGAAGATTGCGATCTCCTTCGCGCCCTCTTTTCGGCCAACCCAATGGTAGTGCGGGCTGCTCTTGAACCCAGCCTGCACGAAGAGCCCGGCCAGCGTGTCCGGTGTCTTCTCCCACAACGCCGGGAAAGCCATCAGCGGATCAAGATTCACCCGAACCTTCTGAATCTCGGACTGGGCCGAAAGAATGGGTGCCACGGCAAAAACGGCACCGCAGCAGAAAAGCAGAAGGGCGAGATAGCGGTGGGGCATTTTTGATAACATAAACCGTATCCTTGGATGAAGGAATGACAAAGTGACCGCTAATGGACGTCAACGTAACGCTGATAATTTCAGGTTCAGGGCCCTGCACCATGGGTTTTGGCGACGGAAAAATCGTTTGCGAACTGCCAAATGAGCCTCCAAGGGAATGGTGTCCCCTGACCTCTTCTGAGGTTTTGCACCGCCTGATTGGAACGGAGCAATGACACGGTTAAGCGGCACTATGCCGACCGTTGCGGGGAGACTTGGATCCGTCACCTCCCAATCCCCCCTCATCGTGTTCTCCCGGAATCTCTCTCAAGAATGGTTCTCCAATGTCCGCGGCGACCTGCTCGCCGGTCTCGTCGTCGCACTCGCGCTTATCCCGGAGGCGATTGCCTTTTCCATCATCGCGGGAGTTGATCCGAAGGTGGGACTGTATGCTTCCTTCTGCATTGCGGTAGTCACGGCATTCTTTGGCGGCCGGCCGGGCATGATCTCCGCCGCCACGGGCGCGATGGCGCTGCTCATGGTGACGCTGGTGAAAGAGCATGGACTGCAATACCTGCTCGTCTCCACATTGCTGACGGGAGTCTTTCAGATCATCGCGGGCCTCGCGCGCATTGGCAATGTGATGCGCTTTGTATCCAAGTCGGTCATGACGGGGTTCGTCAACGCGCTGGCCATCCTCATCTTCATGGCACAACTGCCGGAGTTCAAAGGCGCGGGCATTCCCGTCTATGCCATGGTCGCCGGAGCACTCGGCATCATTTATCTGCTGCCACGGGTGACCAAGGCGGTGCCTTCACCGCTGGTGGCAATCATGGTCATGACCATCATCGCCATCGTGTTCAATCTGGATGTACGGCGCGTGGGCGACCTTGGCGCCCTGCCGGACTCGCTCCCCTTCTTCCTCTGGCCGCAGGTGCCCTGGACACTGGCTACACTGTGGATTGTGCTTCCCTATTCCGTGGGACTCGCAGCCGTGGGCCTGCTGGAGTCGTGGATGTCGGGCCAGATCGTGGGTGGCATGTCGGACACTCCAACTGACAAAAACCGGGAGTCCACCGGCCAGGGTATGGCCAACATCACCGCAGGAATGTTCGGCGGCATGGCGGGCTGCGCGATGATCGGCCAGTCGGTAATTAATGTAAAATCCGGCGGACGTGGACGCCTCTCCACCCTGGTCGCGGGCGTGTTCCTGCTCATCCTGATTGTCGTGCTCGGGCCCTGGGTGAAGCAGATCCCCATGCCCGCTCTCGTGGCGGTGATGATCATGGTGTCCATCGGCACATTCTCGTGGGCCTCCATCAAGAACATGCGCCTGCATCCGAAGTCCTCGAGCATCGTCATGGGAGCCACCACCCTGGTCGTCGTGTTCACGCACAATCTGGCCATCGGCGTCGGGGTCGGTGTGCTGCTGAGCGCCCTGTTCTTTGCGCGGAAGGTCGGACAAGTCCTTCGCGTTCGCAGTGAGCTTGCAGGTGACTGTCGCATCTACACAGTGACTGGTCAGCTTTTCTTCGCCTCGGCGGATGTCTTTGTGCGTGAGTTCGATTTCAAGGAGGTGCTGCCCAAGGCGCGCATCGACGTGACCCATGCACACTTCTGGGATCTCACCGCCGTCGGCGCACTCGACAAAGTGGTGTTGAAGTTCCGTCGCGAAGGCACGGAGGTGGAAATCGTCGGCCTGAATGAAGCCAGCGCAACGCTGGTGGATCGGCTCGGCGTCCATAACAAGCCCGACGCTCTGGAGCGCCTCCTGGCCCACTGAACTCAACGTCACGCCGCCATGTCCCACATCCTCACCTGCACCGATGGTTCTCTCTACTCGCCCAGCGTTTATCAGCACAGCGCCTGGGCCGCCGCCCGCATGAGCGCCGGCATCAAGGTGCTGCACGTGCTCGATCCGCATCGTGAACTCGCTCAAGGGGGCGATCTCACCGGTGCTATCGGCTTCAACGCCACCGCTGAACTCACCGAGGAGATCGTGAAGCTCGAAGAAGCGCAGGCTCGCGTAGCCCGGCTCAAGGGCAACGCCATTCTGGAGGACGCCACGCAGCAGCTCGCCGCCGCCGGCATCACCAGCGTGGAAACCCTGCAGCGACATGGTACCCTGGTCGAGACGCTCGAGGAGCTGGAGTCCGCTGCCGAGCTCGTGGTGCTGGGTAAGCGCGGCGAGCATTGCGACTTCGCCAAAGGGCACCTTGGTGGCGAACTCCAGCGCGTCATCCGCACCAGCGTGCGGCCCGTGCTGGTCGCCTCCCGCGCCTTCAAGTCCATCGAGCGCTTCCTCATCGCCTACGATGGCGGTCCCAGCGTGCTGAAGGCCGTGGATTTTGTCCTCACCAATCCGTTGCTCAAGGGCCTCCACTGTCACATCCTCCGAGCCGGGAAGGTGGATGACAACGCGCGCTATTATCTGGAGGAAACAGCAGAGAAACTGCGCCAGGCCGGCTTTCAAGTGACCGCAGCCGTCGAACCGGGCCCTTCGGAGGAAATCATCGCCGGAGTCGTGAAGTCCGCAGCCATCGACCTCCTCGTCATGGGTGCCTATGGGCACAGCCCCATCCGGCAGTTCATTCTCGGCAGCACCACCACCACCATGGTGCGCACCTGCCAGATTCCCTTGCTCATGTTCCGCTGAAGGTCAGCGGGGTTCACTGTTTCAAGGGGGCGGTGGGATTGGCAGGGGAGGTATCGGCAGATCGGGAGCTGCTTCACGCAGCTTGTCCATGCCCTTCTGGATCGTGGCGGAATCCAACGGGTTTTGGGAGGGATTCGAAGCCGTCTTCTTGGATGGCCACTCTGGGGCGATGCCGGTGCCGGGCATGGTGAGCACGACTGGCGCCTCTTCAGATTGGATGTCGGTACTGGGCTTCAAGCCCTCCACGCTGGCCGTCGGCTCTGTCGCGCCCCGGCGTCCATCCCCATCCATGTCCGCATACGCGCGTACGCCATAAGTGGCGTACGCGGGCAATACAAAACCGACGACGCCATCGCCCGTCACACGCCCACCCGAGAGATTGGAGCCGCGCGTGCCGTCAGCATTTCGTTCGTAGGAGGTATAGTAGACCTTCACATCCCTCCCAAAGAACGGAACAACTTTGACGCTGAAGTGCCCCACGGGTCCGCGCGGCACTGGGGTGGCGCAGCCAGCGAGAATGGAAAAGCACGCTGCAAGAAGCAGGATACGGGGAGTGATCATATTGCGGAGTATGTGGCTGTGTGAGGAATGGAGTGTTGCCTGGAGGGAGGGTCTCCAGCCGGTGGTGAACGGCTATTCCAATGGAACTGGCATTTTCACGTCGGGAGGCTCGAGCATGGGCCGCAGGAGGCTTCCCAGCTTGCGTGAATAGATTCGGGCTCCGATCTCATTCAGATGCGTATGATCCCGCATGCCGTGAATGGGGATGTCGCAATCCATACAGCTCACGGGAGTGAAGAACCCAGGCGACCCAATATCAAGCTCGGCCAGATAAGCACTGTAGCTCGCATAGCCCTGAGTCTCCTTCTCGGTGACTTCCATGTGTGCAGCCACATCCGGATGCACCGGGGGTTGGTGGAAGAGCACAGGAATGTCACGACCACGGAACCAAGCGAGCAATTGCCTGAGGGAGTTGTCATACAAGCGGGAGAGCCTCCAGTGTCCGTAGAGCCGATTGGCCGTCGACTCCGCGGTCACCGTTTCAACGAAGTAGTGGTGCTTTTGGTCCCCACCGAGGACGTGCCAGCCTGCGTTGAACGGCTCCAGACGCTGGGTCACATTGGGAAGCACCTGGGAATGGGGGGACGGGTTCAGCACATTCAAACACGCATCCTTGAGCGGTCGCCGCACCGAGTAGATGGGCAGAATGAGGTCCACCTTCTGAAGCCACCGCTCAGATTTGAGCCGCATGAGTCGCCTCTCGTCAAAGGAGGCATGCTGCGCAGCCGTGAGGCGCATGCGCCCTCCTTCGGTGTCGTCGTCGAGCATGCGCGGATTGAGTTCCACGATGGCCGCTTTGAGATGTTCAAACTGATCCGGATTCCTCTTCACGAGGTGCCACATGTCAAAAGCGGTGCCGCCTTGGACGGCAAGCTTCCGGACGGCGGTCGATGGAAGGCCCACGGAGGTGGCGATTTCCTCCGGAATGATTCCCCAGATGGAAACGCTGCTGCCCAGTGCGGCAATCTCGAAAGGCTCAGGATGGGTCTTCAACCGGTGGACGTCCACGACATGAAAAGCATCCATTCCCTCCTTGTCAAAACGGGGCAGGTCGCGGGCAGGTTCCAGGAGCAGGCGCCCCAGCACCACCACGGCCAGCGCGACAAAGCCTGAAGGACCTATCCAGCGACGAATCGATGGCCGGGGATGTGATTCAGCAGTCATGTCTTGGGTGCGAATCATTCACGTTCTCCCGCGATACACCGCGAGGCACGCACTTATATATATCTTGGCGATACGTGTGCTATACCCGTGCTCCAGCGCGCTGCGCATGGAACGAGCACATTCCTGAGATAATGGCGACCGTGATAAAGAGCCGGAAACACTTTTTGCCAACGACAGGCCAACCGCGCCTGGCATTCCTGATGAGTCTCGCGCTCACCACGCGGAATTCACGGCGGAACCGCTTGCGCGAATGCCGGCAAGGCAGAATAATGATTGCAAGCGTTCCGATTCAAGGCATCGGAACCTATTCTCATCGTCGTAGTGCGCAAGGATTCTTTTGCGCTGCACCACTGAAACGTGGTCAACCTCCCGGCAGGGTTGGAGCGATTTGGGATCGGGAAATTTGCACAACGGCTCGTGCCTACGGCCGAGAACCTTTCTGCCCACGCCCACTTTCCCCAGCATTTTTGTCATGCCTTCACGCCAACCTGCTTTCTTCTTTGTTGCCTTCATTGCGTTGTCCGCGGTTTCCTGCAGGGATTCCGAGACCCGCGAAGATGCCAGACTGGCGATCCGTATCAATTGCGGTGGCGACACCCGCACCGATTCCAGGACCGGACAGGTTTGGCTTTCCGACAAGGAGTTCGCCACTCGCGGAAAGAGTGATGAAGCACACGTCATTCGTCCACCTGGGGTGGTACAGTTTCCGGCCCGGCCATCCCGGAATGGTGGCGAGATTCACGGAGCGTGAAGCCGCCTCCTGGGAATCAAAGAACTCAATCCCCGTATGCTTGCCAATGAGGTAGAAATAGCGACCGCTCGCGTCGGGGGCGACCGAGGGCCAGCACCCCTTGCCCATGAACTTCATGTCCTTTCCTTCCAAGTCAGCAATGCCGCACTGGGGCCAGGGGAAACCATCAGACGCAAAAGTGGCAGCGGCCTATGACGGATCCGTCCTCCATGGGTAGTCGAAATTGAGCGGCAGAGCAGTAGAAGCTGCAGCGATACCCTACCCTGGCCCGCCGGGGAATGACAGCCGCCGCACCTCGACTAATCGGCAGCGGCTTTCGGCACATCACGTCTTGAGAAGCCTGCTTTCTTTTCTTTCCCCCACTCCAGCTTGTCGCTCACCTGCTGCGGGTATGCCCACGCGTCCTTGTCATCGTCATAGACGATCACGCGCGTGCGCTCACTGGCCATGGCCACGGCTTGGGGAAGGTCAAGGTACTTGAGCACATTGAGATAGATGGGCCCCTCGGCGTGGGAGTGCGGCACCTCATGCAAATCAAGGCGGGTGATGCCATCTTCAAACAGACTCGCGTACACTGTGTTCCACGCCTGCAGGCGGCTGGCCTGAAGCCAGAGCTTGGTGTCCTTCAGCCCTTCTGCCGCGCGCAAGGCACGGATGGCACAACGGATGTCCCACACTTGCTGGCCATCGAGTGTCTGCCCGAGGAGATAGAATCGGCGGAGTCGCTGGGTGCGCGCTTTCTCCGCAGCGGCTTTTGCTTTGGCATCTTCCGCCTTCACAGGCTTGTCCCAAGCACTGGGTCCGATGCCGCGCGGGCAGACATAAGCCATGCCCCATTTGAAATTCTGGAACATTTTCTTTTCCTGATCAAAGGCCTTCGTGTCGGCTTGAGCAGCAATATCCTTGGGAAACTGGCTGGGGAAAACAGAGGAGAAGGTATTGGCAAAATCCTGCCAGCCCTTTTCATCCAGCACATTGATGACCACGAGATCCAGTTCCTCCGGTTTCAGATTCGCGCGGCGCAGGAGGTAGAAGTCCAGGGGGATCTCATCCAGCGTGAGC
>JAEYUU010000329.1 GCA_023429545.1 Verrucomicrobiota bacterium | reverse complement strand
ACGTACACACTGACGCCAAGCTCGCGCAGGCTCTTGCGCAAGGCGGGGCCGGTCTCCACGGCAGCAGGGAGCACAACTCCATGCCGAAGCGTGAGATCTCCACATAAGCCTGCTCGGTGCGCTGGTTCGCGGGCACACCCTTCGCGTAGGCGAGGATGCTGTCGACGAGCGGCTGGGCCAGGCTCTTGTCCCATGCGGCGCGGGGAATCTGCATGGCGGCCTGCGCGACGTTATCACGGTACTGGCCTTTGAGCATGATCTTCGCGAGCGTGCCGAAGTTCTGCAGTCCAAAGTTTGCATCGGTCAAGGGAAGCGCGGCGATGGCCGCCTTGCGCACCAGCGGGGGAAGATTCCCACCAGCAGCAGCCTCGGCGGCGAAGGGCTGGTACTTGGCACGTAGCGTCGGATCCGGGATGATGACGATGCTCTCCAGCAGCACGGACAGGGTCTCGTGATTATCCTGGCGTTCCTTCGCAATCTTCACCGGGTCACCCGTCATGGCCACATAGGCCGCCATGCCCGCGATACGGGCGCTGCGCACACCGTGGTCCTTGAAGGCGAGCCGCGTGATCTGGGCTTCAGCGGTCTTCAACGCCTGGGGCGGACTGGAGGCAAGCAGCTTGCCCAATTCCGCGGAGACGGTGGTGTTCACCTGCTGTTCGTCGAACCGCATGATGGCGGAGACGAGTTCCACTTCACGAGTAGTGCTCAGCAGCTTCGCGAGATCCGTGGCGGCAGCTTCGCGCGTGGCGGCATCCAGCCCCTTGCGCTCGAGCTGCGCTTTCAGCACGGCTTCCACGCGCGGCGCGGCCTTGAGTTCGTCATTCGTCATCTTGCCGAGCACATAAGCAAGCGCGGCGGGATTCTCCTTCACATCAATGTCCGAGGGCGAGGGCTTCAGCGCGCGCATGGTCTCGCCCAGGGTGTAGGTGATGTAATAATCCTGCGGCTGCTTCAGCACCTCGAGCGCGACATTCGCGGCCTTGGGGTCCTTGGAGAAGCTGCACGCGCGCACGGCTTCGAGACGCACCAGGGGATGCGCATCATTCGCGGCCTTGGTGAGAAGATCGAGCGCATCCGGCACGCGATCCTGCCAGTAGCAGAGCACACGAACGGCGGCGGCGCGGGCCTCGTGTTGTGGAGATCCCAGGACCTTCTTCAGAAGGTCTGTGTTCACCACATTGTGCCACTGACAAATCCACAGCGCTTCCGTGAGATGGTGTTGATAGTCGTTGTCCTCTTTGGACAGCTTCTTCAACCACGCAGCAAGGGCTTCCATCACTTTGACCGTGTCTTGATTGCCCAGTTCCTGCTTCGCACGTTCCCGCACGCGGTACTCAGGCTGCTTGAGGAGATTCAGGAGCGTCGGCATCGGTTCACCCGCCACCTTCACCGGCTTCACGAGCGGCTTCTCTCCATTCCAGATGCGCCAGATGCGGCCATGCTTGTGGTCCCGCAGCGGGTCGCGGATGCTGTACTGCATATGGCCGATGAGCGCCTCCGCCCAGTCCACGATGAAAAGGGAACCATCCGGGGCGAACTCCATGTCCACCGGGCGGAAGTTGGGATCGCTGTTGAGCATGAGGGGGTCGATCTCCTTCGCCTCATAGCCGGAGTCCACGGCCTTCACGGTGTGGTTCAGCGTGCCCTGCACACCGATGCAGTTGTTCAGCAGGAAGTTGCCCTGCATGTCATCCGGGAAGTTGCGGCTGCTGACGAACTCACAGCCGCTCGTGGGACGCACACGCTTCGTCAGGAAGGTCTTCATGGATGCGTGCTTCTCCGGATAGGGAAGATGACCGCTGAAGGCCGTGGCGAAGTAGTTCATGCCGCCGCTGGCATCCGCGATGAAGGTCTGACCCCACTTGTCGAACGCGATGCCGTGCGGGTTCGCATAGTTGTAGCTCACGAAGACGCTAAGCTTCTGCGTGCGTGGCTCGTAGCGGTAGGTGCCGGCATTCACACAACGCACGGGGCCATAGGGCGTCTCCACCTGGGTGTGATGGAACGTGCCCTCCTGGAAATACAAGTCGCCGCCGGGGCCGTAAGTGAAGGCATTGATCACATGGTGGCTGTCCGCGCTATCGAAACCGCTGAGCATCACCTCGCGGAAGTCCGCCTTATCATCGCCGTTGGTGTCCTTCAGGAAGGTGAGGTTACGCTGGTCGCTGACGAGGATGCCGCCGTCGTAGAACTCGAAGGAGATGGGCAGGTGCAGTTTGTCGGCAAAGGTGGTGCAGTAGTTCGCTTTTCCATCGCCGTCGCTGTCTTCAAGGATGATGATCTTATCGGTAAACTCATCGCCCGGTCTCCACTGTGGATAGCTCGGCATGGTGCACACCCAGAGTCGGCCTTTCGTGTCGAAGGCCATGGAGGTCGCATTGGCCAGTTCAGGATAATCCTCTTCACTGGCGAAGCATTCCACCTTGAAACCCTTGGCCAGGGTGAACTTCTTCTTCGTCTCCGCCACGGTGGGAATCTGCGCGCTGCTGCCTTCGGCAGTCTTGCTGGTCAGCCCCGTGTTTGCACCCGCGTCCTTCTTCAGGCCCGTGCCGAACCAGGTCTTCACATTAAGGAAGGGGGGCACGTTGCTGTCGTCGCACTTCTCCGGGACCTTCTCTCCCTGCGCGAGCTTCCAGATGCGTGCGTCGCGATTGGCCACCATGACATCCAGCACTTCGCGCTCGCGCTGCATGACGTCGCGATTCGTCTGGTCGCCATCGGCAAACTTCAGGCCACTGCGTCCGCCGTAGACATAGTAGCTGTCCACGATGCGGTAGCGGTTGTACCAGTGGAAGTTTTTGGATTCGATTTCGCGACGAACCTGCTCATTGACGTGAAAAGTCATGGGCACCTCAGGAGGCCCATCGTGCGACATCGCGCCAACCCATGGGCCTATGAGTTCCGTGAAGAGGATCTGCGAGAACCACCTGTCGCCATTGGAGTTCAAATGGACGCCATTCACCGTATATCCCGAATCACCTACAGAAATGTTTGTGGTGAAAAGCTTGTTCGTGGGCGCGAAGACGTCGGCGAAAGCCACCTGTTGTTTCTCCGCCACTTCCTTCATGGCGTCGGCATAAACAAGCAGGCGTGCATTGAGTGCCGAGGCAGCATCTTTTGAGACTCCCAGGC
>JAEYUU010000257.1 GCA_023429545.1 Verrucomicrobiota bacterium | reverse complement strand
CAGCTCGTCTTTCCAAGCGAATCCAGCCGTGGTTTCCCCCTGCCCCCGCTGGTGACCAGGGCGGAACCGGGCTCACCCGCCCAGCCGACCGAATCCGGAACTGGGACCGGGGCCAAGCCGCAGCCTGGCCCGCCGAGCAAGCTGGCCCCCGGTCACAGCCTCTGGGCGCATGGGCTGTTCGCCGTGGCCGTCACCTGCGTGCTGCTGGGCCGGTTTTGGAGCGCGGTGGTGGTCCTTCTCGTGTTCCACGGCTCAGCATGTGCCGCCGCATGGCTGACGTGGCAGGGCTGGCTCCCTGTGCAACTGGGGGGCATGCCGCGAAGCTGCTGGATTCTTCTCGGCGGCACTCCGCTGGCCCTGCTCCTGGTCCGGCGGATTCCTCCGGCTCTGCTGGCGATGGCCGCCCTCGCCGGATTCCTGCACGGCTGGGGGCCATGGAATCTGCGTACTTGGCAGGGTGCGGACCAGGCACTTACGGACCTCTTCCAGCGGGAAGGCATGCTGACGCTCGTGGAGATCGCTGTCGCAGGACTGGCTGCCCCTGTGATGCGCTTTGTGGCTCGGAGGGTTGGGATTCCCCTGAACACCCGCCAGACGCCCGGCTAGACGGGAGACACCGTCTCCGTGGTCTCCTCAGCAGTTGGCTCCTCGGCAGTTGGCTCCTCGGCAGCAGGCTCCTCGGCTTTGACGTTTTCAGCCTTCTGAATGCTTCCGTCCGGTGCGAGAGTCACACCAGCGATCTTCGCGGCCTCCACCACCGGCCCGCCAAAGCCGAGCAGCGTAGCCACCTCCTCCTGAACGGACTCAATCTCATCCAACCGGAGTTCCGGATCGCGAACGATGAAGACTTCACCGCTTTTCCGGTGCTCATAAAGAAGCAATGTCCCCTGTTCGGTATACTTCGTTTCCTTGGGCACGAGCTGCTTTTTGCGCTCCAGCATGAGGCAAAGAATGTAGCGCGCGTGCTCGGTATGCTCCTGGTCCTCGTCGATGAGGCGGCGCAGCAATGTTTCTGCGCTCTCCTTGCTGGCGATCTCGACCTTTTTGGAAGTTTCAGGCTTTGCGTAAACGGTGCGCCAGTAGGCCAGCGGGGTGCGCTCCTTCAATTCCTCTTCCCATACATCCAGCCCCACGTCTCGGCGCACGAATTCTCCGATTTCAGTATCGAAATAAATGGCGGTGTGAAACACTTCGCCTTCTTCAAAGGGGCGCCCGGAGCGGGAGCATTCATGAGAGCGGGATTTGATGTTCCAATGTTGCTGCACGTGCGGAAAAGGAGGAGGGACGGGATGCGGTGCGAATGGGCGTGCCTGCACATAGCAGGTCACGTCATGCCGGCTTGACCGAGGAACGGTTCCGGATGGAATGCCACATGAATTGCGCAGTTTCGCGAATCCAACGGAAGGAGATGCGCGGAAGCTCCTTGTTCTGCGAGCGCAGACGGAAGAGCCACACACCCAGCGCACCGAGGATGACATGCGGGAACCACACGGCAAAGAAGGGCGGAATGCGGCCGCCGCGCCCGAGGTTCAGGAAGAGGTTGTCCAGGAACATGAGCACAAAGAACAGCAGCACCGCATTCGCGATGCCACCGACCAGGCCGCGACGCGAAAACACCACCGCCAGCGGCGCGGAGAACATGACGACCACCACGCACTGCCACGGCAGTGCGAACCGGTAGAACAGGTGCGCCCAAAAGGAGGCGAGCTTTTTGCTTCCGTAGGATGAGTTCGCCCGGATGTAGGAGATGAGGTCCGGCACGCCGAGGTAGTTGGGCGAGAGGGATCCGCTCATGAGCACCCAAGGGGTCTCCTGAAAGCCGGTGAGATCCTTGCGGGGATACCCCGTGCCGTCGTAGTCGAACTTCTGGATGGAGTCGACCTTCCCATCCTTGTAGGTGATTTCCACGCCGTTGTACAAGGACCAGATGCCGTCATCACGCCACCACGCGGCACTCTTGGCAAACCAGGCCTTCTCCAGCTTTCCGCCAGCGTCCTCCTGCCGGACTTCGATGCGGCGCATCTTGTCCCGCATCAGGTCGCTGGGCACCGTCCCCACGAACCAGCTTCTTCCCGCCTCCTGATTGCGGTACATGAGACCCATGACCAGGTAATGCTGGTTGATGCGGTCCTTGGTGTTCTCCAGCAGCCGTTCCTTGTTGCCAGCAGACACGGGCGCCCAATGGTAATTGGCCGCCATCCCCAGGAAAGCGGCATAACATCCGGCGATGTAAATGGGCCGCAGCACCTGACCCAAGCTCTTGCCAGTGCCGAGCATGGAAATGAGCTCATTCGTGCGGGACATCCGGCCCAGGACATAGACCGTGGCCAGGAGGAGTGAGATGGGGGCCACCGTTACGTAGATGAACGGGATCATCTTGACGTAGAACATGGCGATGGCGCCTCCCTTGATGTCGTTCTCTTGGAAGTCGGACATGTTGTCCAGGAGATCCATGACCACCCAGAGCGTGCAGAATGCAATGAGGCAGAAGAACAGGGGCTGGAGGAAGGAGCGCATTACATAGCGCTCCATGATCCGGCTCCGGGCATAGTAGGTGAGCATGAGCGGCGGAGACAGCAGCAACCCGCAAAGCAGCAGCACCTGGATGATGAACGCCGGGATGGAGATAACCTCGCCCGTGGTGTTCAAGTACACGGACTCAAAGAAGGCGTAGCCCTGGCTGGCAATCGCCCAGACCGCCAGATAGATAGCCGCGATCCACGTCGGGCGGATCATCTTCTCCGGGTATGGCCATGCCCGGATGATGTAAACGTGGTAGGCCAGCCCCCCCAGCAGCACAAAAAGGCGCATGTACGCCAGCATGTACAAGACGAAGTAGGTGGGCGTCGGTGGCGCCACCCAGCTCTTGGGCAGCTCATTCGGATCCGGCGCAGGCGGCATGAAAGCCTCGTGGTAACCAGAAAACTGGCACAAGAGCATGCCCGCGAGCGCTACCAGCAGGGCTCCAGGGCCTGCGTACGGGGAACGGCGCAACCAGCACCAGAACTCACCAAGCAAGCGCATCAGTGAGCCATAGGCAGACTTGAGGAAATCCATGGGGTTGAGGACACGGAGACTCCGACAGATTGTCGGCGGAGTCAAGGATGCACACGGTACCCCACCCCCTGCGGGAATGGGTGCACCGGGACAAC
The DNA here is from genome assembly GCA_023429545.1 of Verrucomicrobiota bacterium. GTDB lineage: Bacteria > Verrucomicrobiota > Verrucomicrobiia > Verrucomicrobiales > Verrucomicrobiaceae > Roseimicrobium. Next base: position 984 of record JAEYUU010000257.1, on the reverse strand, counting down.
TTCAGCCGAAAAGCCCTACTTGTCGCGCTTTCTCCCACCGCCCGGCGCCGCCTGCTGCGGGGCAGGCATGGTGGCACTGGCGACCACCTCAGCCTTCGGCAGGGCCGCCTTGAGCTTGGCCACGCCGGCATCGGTAATCTTGGTCTCCCACACGAAGACATGGCGCAGGGTCTTCAGGCTCGCCAGAGCAGGGATGGCGGCATCCGTCACTTCCGTCCCGTAGAGATTCAGGTAGGTCAGATTCTTGCATTCGGCAAGTTGCTGCACGCCCGCATCCGTCACCTTGGTCTTGCGCAGATCCAGGCGGACCAGCCGGGGGAATGAGGCCACCGTCTTGAGCGAGGCATCCGTAATGACGGTGCGCGCCAGATCCAGATGCGCGATGTTGTCCTTGATGGCGGCGAGCGCGGCGACGCTGGCGTCGTCTGCCTTGCTGACTCCCGTGAGGAAGTCCACCCTTACGAGCGGCCCGCCCACCTGCAGGACCGCCACTTGGGCGCCGGACTCCTGGGCCTTTTTCAACGCATCCTTCGAAGGAGCCTGCAAACCCTCACTCAGTTTCTTGTACAAGGCGTCGTGCTCCCGCTCCTTGGGGGGCGCCTTCGCCGTGGAAGGCGCGTCCGCCGGCTTGCCAGCGAGGTTGCCTTCCCAACCTCCAAAATCGGCCCCTTCTTCGATCCACGTCTTGAGCTTTGCCGTTTCCTCGGCAGTCAGGGGATCGCCCTTGGGCGGCATGAACATGTCATCGTCCTTGGGCAGGTTCACCACCTCAAACATGTAGCTCTTGGCGCTGTCCTTGGGCACCAGCGCGGGCCGCTTGCTCTCGCCACCCTTCAGCATGCTCCAGGCGGCATCCAGACGGAGTTCCGACTTGGGTTTCACGATCTTGCCGGCTTCCTCGTGCTCGGCCTTGTGACATTTTACACACTTGGCCTCCAGAACGGGCAGAATCTCTGTCTTGAAATTCACGGCACCCTGCACGGA
>JAEYUU010000177.1 GCA_023429545.1 Verrucomicrobiota bacterium | reverse complement strand
GCGTACAGCAGCCAGGAGGACTCCAGCGCGGCTTCTTCAGCAAGCGCTTCGGTCGCGGCAGGAGTGGCCTTCTCGGAAGCCTTGCGGCCGAAGAGGAGGATCTGGCCTTCGCCACCACGCGGGCCGGTAAGGCCGGCAAGGGAGGCGGTTTCGGCGTAGCCGGCGGACTTGATGACCTTTTCCCACTTGGCGCGCTCGATGAGCGGCTGCTCGGGGCGAAGCTCGCGGTCGGAGAATCTCCACCAGCCGCTCGTCAGACCGAAGGTCGACTCAGTCCACAGCATTGCGGAACCCGTATCCATGAAGATGAGGCTGCCGCCTGGGGCGAGCAGGTCATGCACATGGCGCAGGGAGGCGGTGACATCGCTGACGGCATGCACGCAGTTCGTGCCGATGACGAAGTCGTAGCCGCCGACGTCAAGACCTTGCTCAGCAGGAGACTTCTCAAGGTCGAAGATCTTGCACTCCACCTCGGGAAAACCGGCCAGCTTCTGCATGGCTCCGGGGAAGAAGCCCGCAGAGACGTCGGTGAAGGTGTAGGTGTGCAGACCGCGCTCAAGAAGCGGGAGCAGGTAGGAGGCGAGACCGCCCGTGCCGGCACCGATTTCCAGGATGCGCAGACCGCGGCCTTCGGGAAGAGCGTTGGCGGCTTCCTGAAGTGCAGCCGCGATGGCCGCGAGCCACTGGCTGGTGTAGAGACCGTCACCGTAGAACTGGTCAAGGTGCTCGGCACCTGCGCCGGCGAAGAGCACCTGCACGGCTTCCTTCTCACCACGGAGGATGGGGCCGAGTTCCGCACAGGTGGCACTGTTGATCAAGCCTTCCGAGAGGTGTCCGGGATTGTTTTCGATGTACTTGCGAAGCGTAGACGTCGCGTTGTTGGCAGCCTTCTTGAAGAGCGGCGTGGTCTTGTAGATCGTTCCTTCCTTCTGAATGAGGCCGCGCTGCTCCAAGCCCTTCATCATGGCTTCGAAGACCGGCATGAGGGCCTCGTCGATTTTCAGTTTCTTGGCGTCGATGGTGCTTTTTACGCCCATGCTCTGGAGACGACGCGCGATGTTGGCGGCGGCAAGTTCATCACCTCCGGCAAGCGCTTCTTCGAGCTTCTTCTTGCCACGAGCTTCAACGACCTGATCCAGCGCGGTGCCGGCTGCCTTCTGGAGCTGAGCGAGAGGAAGCGGAGCACCTGCCGTGCTCGGCTCGGCGCTGGAGGGATTGGTGCGTTCCCAGGCGACCTGATAGACGAGGTCACGCTGGCCACCAGGAGTGCCGGAGCGACGGGCGCCGGCAACTGCGATGGCGCGGAAGCCATCTACGAGCACGCAGGGATTGCCTGCCTCATCGTAAATGCCGAGTTCGCCTTCGAGGAAGTCGTCATTGAAATCCTGCACGCTGGCGCGGACCTGGCTGGAGGCGCCGGGCGAGCGGAGGAAGAGGATGCGCTGGAAGCGCACGGGGAGCTTGAGCTTGGCCTTGCGGCTTTCCACCGTCTTTGCCCCTGCGGAGAACACATGCAGGGCGGCGTCCATGAGGACGGGGTGGAGCTGGTACTCACCAGCGCGCTTGGCGGAGGCTTCCGTGAGGGCCACCTTGCCATGGGAGCGGCCACCGCCGGCGGCAAGTTCCTTAACGCCGCGGAACTCCTCGCCGTAGCGAAGGCCCATGTCGCTCATGTGCTGGTAGAATCCGCTGAGGTCCTGCGCAGGCAGGTCCTTCGGCTTCACATCTTCCCACTTGGTGTGCGCAAATGCGGTCTCCGTGCGCTCACCGCGCATGGACCCGACCACGTGCACCGACCAGGAGGCGGCGTTTTCAAACTTGCTCTGGATAGAGAAGGTGCGTTCGCCGGTTTCGTACGTGATTTCAATCTGCAGACCTGCGGTGGACTCCGGAAGGATCAGAGGCTTGCGGATTTCGAAGTCTTCCACCACGAACGGGCGGCCTTCAAAGTACTGGGTGCCGGCCTCGAGGATCAGCTCGATGAAGCCAGCGGCGGGGAAGATGACATGGCTCTCGACCTTGTGGTCCTTCAGGTAGGCCATGTGGCGGTTGTCGAGGCGGGCCACCCAGGTCGGTGTGGCACGGGGCAGGCGGATGTCCAGCATGCCACGTCCACCGGGCAGGAGACGGCCCTCACGCCAGTCGGGAGATTCACTCCACCAGCGGCTCTTGTCCCACGCATAGGCAGGAAGGGAGAGCTGGCGGCGGGAGGGTGTCATCGCCGCGAAGTCGAGTTCGATGGCGGCACGATGCAGACCCATCACGGTTTCGAGGATGGTCTCATGCTCCTTCTCACGACGAACGGAGGAAAGGACCGGAGCCTTGATGTTGCGCGCGCTGAGGCATTCCTGGATGTTGCGTGCGAGGGCGGGGTGCGAACTGATTTCCAGCCACACGTCCACGCCAAAGTCGGCCATAGCGTTCACGGCTGGTGCAAAGCGTACCGACTGGCGGATGCCCTTGCCCCAGTGGGCGGCGTCGCAGGATTCACCGGCGCAGCGGTCGCCCGTGACGGTGCTGAAGAAGGGAACGGTGTCCGGCAGCGGCTTGAGCTCGGCGAGCGCTTTTTCGAGCGATTCCGAAGCGGGCTGCATGAGCGGGTGGTGGAAGGGATGGTCCACCTTCACGAGGCGGGCGAAGGTGCCCTGCTCCTCGAGCTCGTTCATCATCTTGGTCAGCGAAGCCGCATTGCCCGCGAGGGTCAGCGACTTCGGCCCGTTGAAGGCCGCTATGGTCACAGTGCGGTCGTGACGGGCGATGAGCGCGCGGGCGTCTTCCTCGGTCATGCCCACGGCGAGCATGGTGCCTTCACCCTTGGCGCACTCTTCCATGAAGCGCGCGCGCTGCACGATGATGCGGGCGCCGTCTTCCACACTGAAGATGCCAGCCACACAGGCGGCGGCGATTTCACCCACGCTGTGGCCCACGATGGCTGCAGGCTCCACGCCCCAGGACTTCCACAGGGCACAAAGGGACACCTGCATCGCGAAGATGGCCGGCTGGCCCACTTCCGTGCGCATGACCTGGGAGTCTTCCTCGGACTTGGCGAGTTCTTCAAGAAGGCCAAAGCGAGCCCAGGGACGCATGGCTGCATCGCAGCGCTCCATCATCTGGCGGAACACCGGCTCATACTTCATGAGCTCACGGCCCATGCCCCACCACTGGGGACCCTGGCCGCTCAGGACAAAGCCCCCACGGGGAGCCGTCTCAGGACGCGGAGTGAAGACGCTCTGCAGCTTCGGTCCGGGCTGGCCGGTAGCGAAGCCGTTGAGTTCTTCAATCAACTCGTCGATGGAATGGACTACCACCGTCGCGCGGTACTGGTGATGGTTGCGGCGGGCACCGAGCGTGTAGGTCAGGTCGGGCAGCACCGGGGAGCTGCCATTGGCATTCGCCTTGGAAGTCAGCCAGGCGCCGAGACGTTCCGCTGTGGCGCGCAGGGCTTCTTCCGAGCGCGCCGAAATGGTCACCGGCCAGGCGCGTCCTTCGGGCACTTCCAGGTACTCGCGCTGGGTGGTGTGCGGAGCTTCCGCGAGGATGACGTGCGCATTCGCGCCGCCGAAACCAAAAGAATTCACACCCACCATGCGCGGACCTTCAGCCGGAGCCGGGAAGGGCTCCATGGAGGTCGGCACGCGAAGCTTCAGTGCTTCGAAATCGATGTGCGGGCTGGGATTTTCGAAATGAAGGCTCGCCGGGATCTGCCGATGCTTCAGCACAAGCAGTGCTTTGACGATGCCTGCCACACCAGCGGCGGTTTCAAGGTGACCAAGGTTGGTCTTCACCGAGCCGATGGGCAGCGGCTGGTCTGCGGGACGGGTTTCGCAAAGAGCGTTAGCAAGAGCGGTCGCTTCGATGGGGTCGCCGACAGCGGTACCGGTGCCGTGCGCTTCCACGAAACCAATCTGGTTCGGGTCGATGCCCGCGTCCTTGCAGGCATCACGCACCAGGCGGGCCTGGGCTTCCGGGCTGGGAAGGGAAATGCCATTCGTGTGGCCGTCCTGGTTCAAGGAGGTGCCGATGACCACCGCGTGGATGGGGTCTCCATCCTTGATGGCCTGCGAGAGGCGCTTCATCAGCACCACGCCGGCGCCTTCACCACGCACGAAACCGTTGGCCTCAGCGGCAAACGCCTTGCAGTGGCCATCCGGGGAAAGCATTCCTGCCTGGGAGAAGCCGATGAAGCCGCCAGGGGTCACCATGATGGTCACACCGCCAGCCATTGCCACGTCACCGCGACCCGTCCAGATGTGCTCGCATGCAGCGTGCATGGCGGTCAGGGCGGAGGAGCAGGCGGTGTCCATCGCCACGCTCGGCCCAAGAAGATTCAGGCTGTACGAAATACGGTTCGCCGCAATGCTGTGTGCACTGCCGGTGGGCGAGTGGGGGCTAATGCCTGCAGAATCCCACGGCGTGCCCTGGATGATCTGGTAGTCATTGTGGGAGACCCCCATGAACACCCCGATGTCCG
>JAEYUU010000147.1 GCA_023429545.1 Verrucomicrobiota bacterium | reverse complement strand
GGCCAGTCGGCCTCGGGGTAGGCGTGATTCTCGCCCGGCAGGATCGGGCTGTTCATGTGGGACTTCAGATTCGGCCCCGCATTGGTGGCGATGGCTTTGCGGCCATAGTTCACATACTCCTCGCGCTTGTAGCCGGTGGGTGGCCCGGTGAGCATGAGACGGTTCGCGGGATCCTTGGTCACGCAGAAGCGGTAGTTGTAGGCTTGCACGGCACCATCTGCCGTGAATGGGCTCGTGGGATCCACGCTGCCCTGGCGTGAGTTGTAGGGGCGGATGTTCAGCTTCGCCTCCAGGGCCGCAGCGGGGGCGGAGCCGCTGTCGATATTCACGAACACCTTGCCCGCGTGAGGCTCATTGTATTCGTCACGCGCCTCGCGCCCCACGCGGAAGGGTACCTTCGCCAGCGCGAAGAGGTCGCCTTCATAGGTTCCATCCGCGAAGATGGTGGCCTTTGCCGTGATTTCCTTCGTGGTGCCATACTCGCGCAGCGTCACGGCATGGATGATGGCCCCCTCGCGCTGAAGCGAGACAGGATAGTGCGAGAGCAGCAGCGTGATTCTCTTCTCACCGGCCACAAGCCGGTTGAACTCGCGTTCGTTCACCTTCGGTTCGGCCCAGCCGATGGGATACTTCTGGTGGGAGTAGCGGACGATCTGATGGTCCGGTGAATCCTTGCCGAAGCGCTCGATGTAATACTTCTCGATATTCCCCAGCAACTCGGTGAAGAGCGGGGCGCGCGGGCCACCATAGAGTGCGTCCCACTGCATGAGGCCATTGCTCATCATGCCGCCGATGTGGCGGTTGTGTTGCACCAGAAGCACGGTGAGACCCTCGCGCGCGGCACGCACGGCACACGCAGAGCCACCGGCGGTGGCGCCCACCACGACGAGGTCATACGACTTGCCATTCACCTCGGCAGCAGGCACATCCTTCGCGAGGTAGATGGGCGCGGTGTCGGGAGTGAGGTTGGCATTGCGCTCCGCCGTCTTCTCCGCAAGAGGCGAGAGCGCGGCGGCGGCGGCGAGGCGTGCACGGGCCCCGGCGAACTCCGGTGCAGGCACGGGTTTGTCCCCGCCTGTAGTTTTCGCGGCGCTCTTCGGTGCGGCTTTCCGCATGGTGAATCCCGATTCTGACTTTCCCTCGCGTTCGGACTTCGCCAGGGCTGCGGGGACGAACTGCACGCCATCTACCACCACATAACCATCCGTGCCGGTGTTGGTGATCTCCAGCGCGGCCTTGGCGCCCGCCTCGAAGCGGAACACGCCCAATGCGCGGGGCACGCCACCTTCCACCGACTCCTCGCGCTGGTTGAGATTCACCGTCTTCGGACCGTCCGCGCTATGGATGGTCACGGGGACATTCGTCGCGCGATTGGAGGTGGCCACATATAGCAGGCGCACCTCGTAATCGCCGGGCTCGGTGATCTGAACGGTAAACTTCGCGCTGGCCTCGCCCTGGTGTTTGTTGTTGTCGTGCCGGTAGATCTTCCCGAGCAGGGGAGACTGTTTCTCACTGGTGACCCAGGTGCCCTTGTACTCCGCGGCATCATCGTCCAGCACCAGTCCGGCGGGTCCAGTGGCCTGCGTGGCAGTGGTGCAAAGCAGAAAACTGAAGGCGAGGGACAGCGGTCGCACGACACGGGGGATGATGGGGTATATCATGGTGCGAAGAAGCTTGTGAAGACTCGGAAAAGTGAGGGGGGCTGCTCCTCACTGCCCTGCTGCTGCTGCAGGCGCGGAGATCTCCGCCACGTGGAGCTGGGTCCACGGACCGCTGCTGACATTGAAATAGATGCGCTTTCCATCCGCGCTGAAGATGGGGTGCGGGTGCGAGCGCCTCCAGGAGCGGGCGCCGGCGTTGTTCTTGAACTGGTGCAGCAGCACGTGATTGCCACTGCGTGCATCCGCGAGCACGATGCCCCAGCTATTCGCGTCGCCGCCGAACTTGTCCATGGTGGAATCCGTGACGATGAGCTTCGCATCCGGGCTCGCGGAGGGATGATCGCCGCGCACGGCAGGAAAGCCAGGGGTGCGGGTGGGCTTGCCTGTGTCGCTATCGTAGCGCGTGAAGGCCACCTCGATGATGGTCTTCTTGTCCGGGTGCCACGAGGGGTGTCCCCATTTGTTGCTCTGATAAAGAAAGCGATTCTCCGCGATGCTGTAGCACACGAGGCCGAGGCGCTGGCTCGCGGCGCTGCTTCGCGGGTCCCGCGTAATGCCGGGTGCGGCCAGCTTGAAGAACACACGATCGAGCCCCGGACTCAGCACGGGGAAGAAGATGATGAAAGGTTTCCCCGCAAAGGCGCCATCGACCCAGTCGGGATACTTGTCCCTCACGGCCTGCGCGGTGAGCACGGTCTTGATTTCACCGGTGGCGGCATTGCACAGCTCCAGGTTGGTGTGCTCACCGGGATCCCAGTGCTGGCCGTAGATGGGTACGAGATCGCCGTGCGGCTGGCCCCAGCTCGAGAGTCGGTTCTTCGCGAGGATGCGTTCCTTTCCCGTATCCAGATCCACCGCACCCACGAACCATGTGCCATCACGCAGGCCGTGGAAGGAGATGCGCTTGCCACCGGAGAGCCACTGCTGGCACGCGGCGCGGTGCGCATCCTCCGCCTCGATGTTCGTCACCAGCGTCTTCTCCTCGCCGGTGGTGCGGTTTACCACATGCACCTCGCCCTTGTGCCCATCGGGGGAAGTGGAGGAATAGAAGAGTACCTGCGTGCCATCCGGACTCTCCGGGCACGTGTTGAAGTAGGAGTGGATGGAATGCCGCTGCTCCGTCTCAGGCAGCACCGGGCGGATCTTCACACCTGTGCGCCACGGTTGCAGGGGATCGTCTTCGGCGCTTGCGCGGGTAGCAAGGGAGAAGCCTGTAAGTGAGAGCACGGAGAGGAGCACTGCTTTTTTCCACACGCGTGAGATGCCGCTCGGCCATGCCTTGAAGCATGGCATGGCATTGAACTGACGATGCAGCTCGGATGCGCTCTGTTTCGTCCCGGGGGGTACGGCGGAAACGGTGTGTCCGAAGGGGGCCAATCCTGAAACCAAAGGATTATGAGTCCTCTGCTCTAGCTGCTGAACTGCTGTAGATGCCACTCGCGGACTTACGCGCTGCACTGGCGAGGTCACCCCTTCCGGCGTGCCCTCCGGGACGCCATGCCTATTCTCTACGAGATCCGGTGGTTGCGGTCGCTGAGGCTCACTGCACCACCGGCCACCATCCGTGCTCCCTCCGGGAGCGGAGTTTCTTGCAGCTGCACTGGAGACTTGGAAAGTAGGATGGGTCCGCGTCATGGGATCGGTTTGGCGAAGTTTACTTCATCAGCGAGAGCGATCTCAGAAACGCATCGGATTTGACCATGCAATCTTCATACAGAGGGGCGGTGCGCATGAGGTAGCCGTGGACGCCGCCCTCATGAATGACCAGTTCGCTGCGGTTCCCGGCCTTGAGCATGGCTTCGTGGAAACGCTTCGCGCCCGCGAAGCGCGTGACCGTATCGCCGGTTCCGTGGAAGGTAAGGGTGGGTGGCGCGCCGGGTTTCACCCGATCCACGGGGGAGAGTTCCTTCCACCGCTCGCCAATCCTGGCCTGCCCATAACCTTCCGCCGAGGTGTCGATCACCGGGAAGAGAAGGATCAGCGCGTTGGGCACGGA
>JAEYUU010000140.1 GCA_023429545.1 Verrucomicrobiota bacterium | reverse complement strand
GGTTGAAGGCATCGTGAACGTTGTGGTTGCCCAGCAGAGAAATGGCGGCCTCGCGATAGCTGTCGAGTTGCTCATTCTCTCCCGCCGTGAGCAGAGCCTCCGTCTGGCTTTCCAGTTGATTGCGCAGGCTGACACGGTCCATCACGCGATCCAGCGTCAAGCCTTCGGGCAGGGAGAGATGCGGCGCCTGGAACTTCACGGGATCCGTCGAGAATCCCTTTTCATGGTGGAAGAGGTATTCTGGGAAAGCCCCGTAGTGCTCTGGATGGTAGGGCGACATCTCAAGGAACCATGGATCTGCCTTCGTTCCCGCCATGCCTCCAAACTGTCCGGCAATCATCCGTCCTGAGCGGTGGACAATCTTGTCCGGCAGCACGATGGCGGGGGGAAGGTTGTTGCGCCCGGGCAGCAGCATGGTGGCTTGCGACGCGATGCTGGGCCAGTCCGTGGCCTTGGGTTTGGTGGGATCGAAACCCACCGGGATTTCACTCCGCCCCGTGAGCATCACGTGGTGCGCCTGAGAGTGTTCATTGTTCCCATGCGTCATGGACCTGACGAGCGACCATTTGTTGGACAGCTTCGCCAGTTGGGGAAGATGCTCACAGATCTGGATGCCGGGGGTGCGCGTGGCGATGGGACGGAATTCCCCGCGGCATTCGCTCCGTGCGTCCGGCTTCATGTCGAAGCTCTCGTGCTGGGCGAGACCACCGGAGAGGAAGATGTAAATGACCGACTTCGCCTTTCCACCCGTCGCTTTCACAGGAGATGAAGCGAGCGCCTTCAATGCCGTAAGATGATTGATTCCCAATCCCAGAATGCCAATCGCTCCCGCCTGGAGAACGGAGCGGCGCGTCACACAACATCCGGGATGTCGTTCCGCTGCAGGTTGTTGGTGGGATGCCGGGTCCATAGGCATGCGATTGAGGGTTTACGGACGAACGCAAAGATTCTTGCGCGAGCGTTTTTCGATCCGTCGCATGGCCGTGGTCAAAACGGTGCTGGCGTCACTGCCGGGCAAATGCCCTTAAAGGTCCAGTTCCGCGGTGCACTCCCCCTCGCCGACTTCCCAGCGCACCCGGAATCCCGCCTTCCTCAGCAGGGCCTGCATGGCCCCGTTGGACAGCAGAACCGTGGCGAAGATCCGTTCCACATGTTCATCGGCAGCCACCTTGATGAGCATCTGGACTAATTGCATTCCCAGGCCCCGCCCCTGCCATTCATCACGGACCAGCATGGCCAGCTCCGCCCGGTTCGTCCCATGCAGCTTGCTAAGCCTGCCCATGCCCAGAATCTCCGACTGGCCGGTGGCAGGGTCCTGGCGTTCCACCGCCAGCGCCATCTCGCAGTCATAGTCGATGAAACAGATGCGGCTGAGACGTTCATGCGCGGTGCGCTGATCCAGGCTCAGCATGGAAAAGTAGCGCTGGTACACACTCTGCCCGGACAGGGACTGGTGGAATCTCACCAGCGCCGGTTCATCCTCGGGCCTGATGGGGCGGATCACGGTGGTGGAGCCGTCACCAAGATTACATGGCTGGATGTACTGCGAGGGATACGGGCGGATGGCGGGCTTGGGCAATTGCTTTTCCAATGTTCCCAGCGGATGAACTACCATGCGCGCATCCAGGGCCACCATTCCCCCGGATGACACCAGCAGGGGATTGATGTCGATCTCGACAATCCACGGTTGATCAATCACAAGGTGGCTGAAGCGGACCACCAGTTGCTCGAGCGCGGGAAGATCCGCCGCCTTCTGACCACGAACGCCCTTGAGCATTTCAAAGACACGGGTCTGCTCCATCAGGCGGCGCGCCAGGGTGGCATTCAGCGGAGGAAGGCCCAGCGCGCGATCCTTGAAGATCTCGACATAGCGACCGCCTGCGCCAAAGAGGATCACCGGTCCGAACTGGGCATCGATGCTGCTGCCCAGGATGAGTTCTGTGCCGCCGAGCGGGATCATCGGCTGCACGGTCACTCCAAGGAAGTGTCCGCTCCCCACGTGCTCCTTCACGCTCTCTTCGATGGATTGCCAGGCGTGGCGGACGCCCGCGGCATTGCGAACATCCAGGCACACGCCGCCCACGTCCGTCTTGTGGGTGACGGTTTCAGAGACAAGCTTCACGGCCACCGGGAAACCCATGGTCTCCGCAATCCGCACCGCCTCTGCCGCGGTGCGCGCCGTTTTTGTTTCCACTGTCGGAATGCCGTACGCGGCGAGGACCTGTTTGGACTCCGGTTCCGTGAGCAGGGTGCGGTTCGCCTGTTGCACGGAGAGCAGAAGTTCCCTCACCGAGTTCTGCGCTTCAGATCCCACCCTGGGCAGGGCGTCGGAACCCGGCGTTTCATAAAGGGAACGCAGGTTGTCTCCATAGCGCCACATGAGTGAAAAGGCACGCGCTGCGGTGTCTGGAAAGTCATAGGTGGGAATGCCGGCGCCGGCGAGAATGGCCCTGCCTTCCTCCACCGCTGCGCCACCCATCCAGCTAGCCACGATCGGTTTTGTCTGGCCACGGCAGGCGGCCGCGAGTTTCTCCGCCGTCGCCGTCGGGTCCGTCATGGCCTGGGGGGTGAGGATCACGCACAAGCCATCGGCCTCCGGTTCGCGCAGGGCGATTTCCGCCGCGCCGATGTATCGCTGCACATCAGCATCACCCAGCACATCGATGGGATTGCCGTGGCTCCAGTGGGGCGGCAGCACGGTATCCAGGGAGGCCAGCGTTTTTTGCGATAGGGTGGCAAGCTTCCCGCCACTGGATACAAGCATGTCCGTGGCCAGGGCACCGGGTCCGCCCGCATTGGTCACGATGGCGAGCCGGGGGCCGCGGGGCCGCGGCTGCTTGGAGAGCACCTCTGCCATGTCGAAGAGTTCGCCCAGGGTATTCACCCGCAGAACGCCGACGCGACGGAAGGCGGCGTCCAGCACCGCATCACTTCCCGTGAGCGAGCCTGTGTGGGAGGCGGCGGCCCGGGCGGCGGCTTCGGAGTGGCCGACCTTGAGCACGATGATGGGTTTGCTGAGGGCAACCTCGCGCGCAGCGGACAGAAACTGCCGGGCATCGCCCACCGATTCCATGTAACAGAGGATGCTCTTGGTGTGGGGGTCGTCGCCGAAGTAGTAGATGAGATCGCCCCAGCCCACATCCAGCATGGAGCCGCTGGAGACAAAGCCACTGAATCCCACCTTCTCCTGCAGGCTCCAGTCGAGCACCGCCGTGCAGAGTGCGCCGCTCTGGCTGAGGAAGGCCACGCTGCCCGGCTTGGCCATGGCTCCGCTGAAGCTCGCATTGAGACCGGCATGCGGCATCATGAGTCCCAGGCAGTTCGGACCGAGGAGACGCATCTTCCCTTTCCGTGCCTCCGCGAGCACCTCCTGCTCAAGCTTCACACCGCTCTCTCCGGTTTCCTTGAATCCCGCGGAGATGATCACCGCTCCTGGCACGTGGCACGCCACGCACTCGCGGATGATGCCAGACACGGTGCCCGCTGGAGTGGCGATGACCACCAGATCCACCGGTTCCGGGACCTGCGATATCGTGGGATAGGTCGGGAGGCCCATCACGCTGGCGTGACGAGGATTGACCGCGTAAAGAGGTCGCCCGCTGGGCTTCAGGTTTTCGACAAGAGCCCGCCCAATCGATCCGGGAGCCTCCGAGGCTCCGATGATCGCCATGCTGCGGGGGGCAAACAGGGGATCCAGGCTGTGTCTCCGCGGATGGCGGAGCACGTGATGGACGCGGTTGTCTGCTGTAGCTGGCACCTCGCTCATGTTCAGGGACGCTGAATCACTTCAGCACCGCCATGGTCTCGCCCACGGGGATGGTCATTCCTGGTTCCGCCACGAGCTTTTCCACGATGCCTTCGTCGTAGGATTCCATGTCGAAGACCCCCTTCTCGGCTTCGATCTGCGCGATGATATCTCCCTTTTTTACGACATCCCCCGGCTTGATGTTCCATTTGACCAGCACACCCTTTTGCATGTCTGACCCGAGGCTCGGCATTACGATTTTGTTACTCATGGTGCAGCATGCGTTTGATGGTGGCTACGATGGTTGAAGCCTGCGGAAGGGCAGCGTCCTCAAGATGTTTCGGATAGGGAATGGGAACCTCGGCGGTACAAATGCGCTCCACGGGAGCCTTGAGATCGGAGAAGGCCCGTTCCATGAGGCGCGCGCTGATTTCAGCAGAGATGCCGCCACTGCGCCAGCCTTCATCCACCACAACTGCGTGATGGGTGCGGGCCACGGATTTCAGGAAGGTGTCATCGTCCAGGGGACGCAACGTGCGCAAGTCGATGACCTCGGCTTCAATGCCGTTCCCCGCGAGAGTCTCCGCGGCCGCCATTGCCTTGTAGAGGCTGGCGCCGTAGGTGATGATGGTCACGTCCCGCCCGGGTCTGCGGACCACGGCCCTGGCGATGTCCACCGCACCCGCATCGGCGGCGAGCATGCCCTCCATGGGGTAGAGCGCCTGGTGCTCGAATATGAGCACCGGATCCGGATCCTCCAGCGCAGTCCACAGCATGCCTCGGGCATCCTCCAGAGTGGCTGGCGTCAGGATCTTGATGCCGGGAATATGCGCCAGCCAGCCCTCGAAGCTGTGCGAGTGCTGCGCGGCAAGCTGCTTCCCACCCCCCGTGGTCATTCGGATGACCAGGGGACAATTGAACTGCCCGCCCGACATGTGCAGCCAGGTGGCGGCATTGTTCACGATCTGGTCCAGGGACAGCAGGCTGAAGTTGCACGTCATGATTTCCACGATAGGTCTCATGCCACCGAAAGCGGCTCCAATGCCTGCACCCACGAAGCCTGACTCCGCGAGGGGAGCATCACGGATGCGCTCAGGACCGAACTCGGCCAGGAAGCCGCGGCTCACCGCGAAACAGCCGCCGTAGTGTCCCACATCCTCTCCCATCAGGAAGACACGCTCATCACGCAGCAGCGCCTCCCGCATGCCTTCCCGCAGCGCTTCGCGGTACGTGATCTTTCGCAGCAACGGTGTGGTGCTCATGACTTTTGGGCCTCCGAATAGACAAAGCGCGTGAGGTGCTCCACGGGCTCCCAGGTGCCGCGTTCGGCAAACCCGACGGCCTGCGCGACTTCGCGCCCTACATCGAGATCCAGCGCCTCGAAATCCGCTTCCTGCATCAGCCCCTCTGCCTTGAGTCGATTCGTCAGCGTGATGATGGGGCCCCGATTCTTCCATTTTTCGACTTCCTCCCTGGAGCGGTACATCTCGGGGTCGAACATTGAGTGGGCACGAAAACGATAGGTTCGCGCTTCGATGAAGAACGGCCCATTGCCGGCGCGGATGCTCGCCACGGCCTCACGGGCGGCTGCTTCCACTGCCAGGACATCCATGCCGTCGACTGCCACGGCGGGCACGCCGTAGGCCGCCGCCTTTGCGGTGAAGTCGGTGACTGACTCGGTGATGCTGAGGGCAGAGCCCATGGCGAAGTAG
>JAEYUU010000132.1 GCA_023429545.1 Verrucomicrobiota bacterium | reverse complement strand
AGACTGTGGTGCCAGAGGCGGCCACACTGACCCCGACAAAAGATCGTGCCGGCTTGCTGGAAGCGAAGGATGCCTCGGACAAGGTCCTGGCGCTGGTCACACGCACCTCCCCTTCCAGCGATGCCATTGTGGGGTACAAGGGCCCCTCGGATACGCTCATGGTGCTGGACCCTGCCGGTGAGAAGCTGGTGGGCATTCGCCTGCGCAAGAGTTTTGATACGAAGGACTATGTCGCGGACATGGCGGCGGACAGCTACTTCATGAATCTCTTCAATGGCATGAGCATGCAGAAGCTGGGCACGCTTGATTTCGCAGAGGCCAAGGTGGAAGGCGTGTCCGGCGCCACTGAGACAAGCTGGGCGCTGGCGGAGGGCTTGAAACGCCGTGCTGCACAGCTCGCCACCGCCGCAACTCCCACGCCGGCATGGTACACGGGCATCACCTGGAAGGCGGCGGACTGGGGCATGCTGGCCGTGCTGGTGATCTCGCTGCTCATGACCTTCACCTCGCTGCGAGGGAAACGCTGGATGCGCTGGGTGCATCATGCGTTGCTGATCGGTTATGCCGGGCTTTTCAGCGGCGCGATGATCTCACAGGGGTTGTTTGTGGGATGGGCAAGGCATGGAGTGGCGTGGCAGTCCGCGCCCATGCTGGTGCTGGCGGCGGCACTGGCGTTGATCACACCGTGGCTGTGGCGGCGAGGCTTCTACTGCCACCACTACTGCCCGCATGGAGCGCTGCAGCAGGTGCTGGCGCACCGGTTGAAATGGCAACTCAAGGTGCCGCACAAGCTTGGTAAAGCCCTTGAGAAAATTCCGTGGTTTCTGCTCATTTTCGTCCTCGTCGTGGCAATGTTCGGACTGGAGGTGAATGTGAATGCGCTGGAGCCCTTTGATGCGTGGCTGATTCGTGTGGCAGGTTGGGGCACCATCACGGTGGCCATTGTGGGCCTGGTCGCCTCCTTGTTCGTGCCCATGGCGTATTGCCGCTATGGCTGCCCCACGGGCGCGCTGCTGAAGTTCGTGCGCTATGCGGGCCATGGCGACTCCTTCGGCAGGCGTGATGTGGCAGCGCTGCTGCTGGTATGCGCCGCGGTGGGTATGCTCTACCTCGGGCGGATGTCGTAACCTGAAAGAGCACGCACCCCACCATGCCCAGCGGACGCAAGCTTGTGAAGCTGCTCATCATGACGGTCACCATGACCGTGGTGCTCTTCTTGATTCCCGACTGTCCCCGGGACACCCGCCTGCCCCAGACGAGCGGTCCCACCATGGGAACAACATGGCGCCTCACCCTGGCGGAAGGAGACGCGCGCAAGGCCTCCCAGATGGTACAATCACGCCTGGATGCTCTCGAAAGCATGTTCACGAACTGGCGCAGGGACTCCGTCGTGTCGCGCTTCAATGACTCACGCACCACGGAATGGCAGCCGGTACCGGGTGAACTCGCGGAAGTGATGACGTTTGCGCAACGTCTCAGCAAAGAGACTGGCGGCGCGTTTGACGCAACAGCATCCCCGCTCATCGAACTGTGGGGATTTGGAGTCGCGAAGCCGACACACTCCATTCCCTCTGATGAGTCCATTGCTGCGGCGAGGTCTCGAGTGGGCTGGCAGAAGGTGGAAGTGCAAGTGGATCCCCCCATGCTGCGGAAGACACAGGCGGATGTGGAAATCAACGTCTCCGGCCTGGTCGAGGGTTATGCGGTGGATGATCTCGTAAAACGACTTCGCGATGCAGGACACACCGACTTCCTCCTGGATGTGGGCGGTGAACTCTACGCCAGCGGTGCGAAGCCCGACGGCACGCCATGGCGGGTGGGCGTGCAGCAACCGGACGCGGAGAAAGGCGTGGTGACTGGAGCACTGGCAATTCAAGACAAGGCATTGTCCACCTCCGGCACATACCAGCGGTTCTTTGAGGTGGAGGGCAAACGCTACCCGCATGTGCTGGATGCGCGCACGGGGCGGCCTGTCACTCATTCGCTGGTCTCGGTGTCCGTGATTGCAGACAGTTGCTTCAAGGCAGACTCATGGACGACGGCCCTGCTCATTCTCGGGCTGAAGGAAGGAAAAGAAACCGCTGCGAGACTTGGGATAGACGCCCTGTTCCTGGAGGAGTCAAAACCGCGTTCTCCGTAAGACATCTCACAGGGTCCTTTCGCGGCGTGAAGTTTTGCCAAGGAAAGCCCAAAGAATCATTCAAGCTTGCATCCTTCGTGACACCGAGCGTGTACAAGGTGCGCTTTGAGCACGAGAGTTTCGATGACTGGACACTCCCATCACCCTTTCCGGTGATTTCCCAGACTGCATCAAGTACTCCCGAGCACGCAACGCCATGCCTGCGATTCAAGAGCCGCCCATCGCCACCTCCACTTTCGCCCTGACACTGCTTACCAAGGATACCGCGTGGGCTGCGGCAGCGGATGCGGCCGGCGTGGCGCGAATCGGGGTGGACATCGAGCGCATGGGCAAGGTGGAACGGCAGGCTCGCGTCTGGGGAGCCCGCATCTCCGACCACACGCTCGCGGATCTGATCGTCATCGCAAAAGTGCTCCGGCGAGCTCGTGCGTTTGTGCGCATCAATCCGTTCCATGGAGGGACGCGGGTGGAAATTGAGAGGGCTCTGCAAGCGGGAGCGCAGTCCATCATGCTGCCACAAGTTCGCCACGCCTCGGAAGTCCATGAATTCGTCCGCATGATGGAAGGCCGCGCGGAAAGCCTTTTGCTGCTGGAGACGAAAGAAGCCCTCGTGGATATGGATGCCATCTTCGCCATCGACGGCGTGGATGAAGTCATGGTGGGGCTCAATGACCTGAGCCTCGCCCTCGGCATGAAACATCCCATGCAACTGCTGGCCTCATCCATCCTGGAGGACATCGTCGTGCGGGCGAAGCGGGCCGGACGCCCGATTGGGATAGGTGGAGTCGCTGGCCCGGAAGCACCCAGTCCTCTTCCAGTGTCACCCGATCTGGTGCTGGCCCGTCATGCTGCGCTCGGTTCCCAATCCGCCTGGATTGCCCGGAGCTTTCACGAGCACCTTACCCCGGGGACCATTGGCAATGCCATTCACAGATTGCAGGCCCGCCTCCATTTTTGGTTCACGCGATCCAAGGAGCATCTGCGTGATGCGGGCAGGGAACTGAACGAGTGCATCTATGAGCGCTTCTTCCATGCTTCGCCAAGGTCGTGAGTTCCATGCTCACAGTGCGCGGGCATGACGTCCTGAGTGCTCGTGGCAAGATTCTTCACCGAAGGAAGTCTGGCGCTTTCGCGTAAACTTTGGAAGAATTCCTTCCATGAACACGCGACGCGATTTTCTCAAGACGTCCACGACGGCTCTCGCGGCCACCATTTCCGCGAAAACCGCCTTTGGCTCCCAGGCGAACAGCCGCATCAAGGTGGGCATGGTGGGATGCGGCGGACGCGGCACCCTCATTGCCAAGATGTTCGTGGAAAACGGCTATTTCGAGATCGGCGGAGCGGCGGACTATTTTGAGGACAAGGCGCAAACAGTCGCCAGGTCCCATCAATTGGGGAAGGAGAAGGTCTTCACTGGTTTGCAGTGCACGGAGAAG
>JAEYUU010000112.1 GCA_023429545.1 Verrucomicrobiota bacterium | reverse complement strand
ACATGCGTGCCGGCGAGAGTGACGCCACCTGCAAAAGTGTCTGCCCCGGCATCGACGCCATACTGAAGATCTCGCACAAATCCTGTGGCGTCATAAAACGCATATCTGCTGCCACCGAAAAAGGTACCCACGTTCATGAACGCTCCTGTGGTCACGCCCGTCAGCACGATCTTGGTGGTGTCGCCATTCACGCCGCCTGACACGACGAAGTTGGCGGTCGCTCCCGCGGAGCGCGCATAGGAGGCAAATGTCAGTGTGGTATTCCCGCTGCCGCCATAGGTGGAGGTCACCGTGCCTTCAACGACCGTGAAAGTCAGGGCGCCCATGCCCTGGCTGCTGCCGGTGGCTTCGTTGAACTCTATGGCACCGGCTCCTGTGAAATTGAGCGCGGTGCCAGTGGTGCCATTGAGGGAACCGGTGGTCCCGTTTCCAACCTTCAGCAGACCGCCGCGAATGATGGTCGCGCCGGTGTAGGCATTCGCGCCCGTGAGCTGCATCGTTCCGGCTCCGCTTTTGAGGAGTGATCCCCCGGTGGTGACACCCGGCGCCCAGACCAGCCGGGCGGAGACCAGGAGGTCCGTATTCGCATTGCCCGTGGCGTCCGCGACATCAAAGGTGATGGTTCCATTGAGCATCACTCCATTGGCTACGGTGTTCCCTACATCGGTGCTGATGGTGGAGGTGACACTGCCGCGCACCGTGACTGTGTTGGAGAGGATGATGCCCTGGTAGAGGTTGTTGAATCCATTCCCAGTAGTGAGCGTGCCGCCATTCATGGTGATGGGGCCCAAGGAATTGGCATCGCCGCCATTCACCCCACCCCCGACAGTTGTCACTGCGGTGCGGACCAAGGCGCCCTCGTTGATGATCAACCGCACCTGCGGGGTGGAGGTCGCATTGCCGAAGCTGTTCCCATTGGCCAGCAACAGGGTGCCGCCGGTGTTCACCGTGATGGTCCGTCCTGCCGTCTGAGGATTGCCCAGGGCTGACGTGGTGGGATTGCCCGCATTCCGGTTGAGGGCGGAGATCAGCACTCCACCATCCACCACGATGTTGCCGGTGAACGAATTCAGCGCGTTCAGAGTCAAGGTCCCTGTGCCGGTTTTGACTATACTTCCAGCACCGCTCAATACCCCGGTGTAGGTGGTGTTGGCACCGTTGCTACCCACGGTCAGGTTCAGGTTCGAGCCTGCGGTATCCGTCAATGCGAGAGCTCCAGTGCCAGCCAGTCCTCCGATGTTGAAGTTCAATATCCCGCTGCCGAAACTCACGCCATTGGCAACGTTGTTCGTCAGGGTGCTGTTCTGCACCGCATTGGCATTGGCGAGCCGCAGCACACCGGCAGAAATGGTAGTCGCACCCGTGTGGGTATTGGCTCCGGCTAGCACCCATGTACCTGTTCCCGACTTGGTGATAGCGAGGGCACTGGCGCCTCCGTTGGAAATCACGCCACTGATGGTTCCACCGCCAGCTCCGGTGAGCGTCAGGGTTTTGATCCCCGCCACCCCGCCACTACCGCCGCTGATGGGTCCAGCGATGTTCAGGGACATTGCAGAGCTGTTGTTGGTGATCGAGTAAGCCTGCGTGGTGGCATCCGCCCCGAGAATAATGCCGGCATTGATCAACTGGTTGTTGATCAGCGTGGCGTTCATCGTGATGGCGCCACCATTGTCCAGCGTGAGCGTCTGGCTTCCTGCCGCACCTGAACCGATGATGTATGCCGCGGCATTTGCAGTGTCGAAAAGGAGGGTGTTCAACGTGATTCCACCGCCGAGGGCAATGATGGTGTTTCCGTTGCCTGCGTTGTTGAAGATCGCGGTATCACCTGTGCCCGGCACAGGGCTCGTACTCCAGTTGGTGGTCGTGACCCAGGCAGCATCCGTCGTGCCATGCCACACCGCCGTCGCCGCAGAGGTCACTTGTGGAGCAAGCAGCACGGCGCAAATGATGGCGGCTGTTGCTGATCTGCGGAGGCTGAAACGCGAGTAGCGGCAGTTGGCGGTGATTTTCTGCATGACCGAATTGAGGAAGTGACTGAAGTGAAAGTGAGGGCCAGGGCTCAAAACCCCAGACGGCCCGGCGCTCAGGGCACGGCCCTGACGATGATGCAGGGAGCGGCGATCCACCGCCCTGAGATTGCCGCAGGATCAAAGGGGAACCTGCTGGCACCAATGATGTCGATGGCAGCGGACCATGATGAGCCCACGCTGGGCGCATCAGAGGTGAAAGCGTTTACACACATGCACACCATCGTGAAGGTGTTCCCTGGGAAAAGATTGTTCCCATCGGACGAAGTTTGGTAATGATCCGTCGCGCGGCAGCAGCGTGCGTTCGGAGTGGATGCAGCTTCCTGAATGCAGAGCGTTTTCATGTTCATCAGGCGCCTGTGGTACAGGTTTCCGCTGGCGTTCACTTGCCTTGCGTCCGGCGGCGGCGGCGGCGAAAGTGCAGCGGTGTCTCCCCGGTATGCTGCCGGAACTGGCGCGTGAAGGCGCTCTGGTCGTAAAAGCCGTGATCGAGCGCGATCTGGGAAAGGGTCTTGTCCGTGCCCAGCAGCTCATCGCTTGCCGCCTGGATGCGCGTGCGCACAATGAACTCCTGGGTGCTCATGCGAAACGTATCCTGGAAACGACGGTTGAGCTGGCGCTCGGAGAGGTGCGCAATTTGGGCGAGATCCGCCACGACAAGGCGCCCGCCATAGTTCTTGTGAATGTGCTCCACCACCTTCCGCAACTGCTCATCATTCTCCCCTCCTCCCGTGCCACCATTATATGGACGGACAAACCCCATCACGCCAATCACCTCGCCGGTTTCATCCAGGATGGGCAGCTTTGTGGTGATGAACCAGTCCTTGGCCCGCGTCCGCGCATACAGCGCCTCCACGCGATCCACGATGGGCTGTCGGGTCTGCATGACGTGCAGATCATCCTGGCGTATGGCACGCGCGACGAACGGCGGGTGGATCGTTGAGTCATGCACCCCAAGAAGCTCCTCCTCCCGCGAGGCGCCGATGCGGCGAATCATGCCCGCGCCAATGGCGACGAACCTTCCTTCCACGTCCTTGGCAAAAAAGTCGGTGTCCGGCAGATGCTCGA
The DNA here is from genome assembly GCA_023429545.1 of Verrucomicrobiota bacterium. Lineage (GTDB taxonomy): Bacteria > Verrucomicrobiota > Verrucomicrobiia > Verrucomicrobiales > Verrucomicrobiaceae > Roseimicrobium. Next base: position 3,750 of record JAEYUU010000112.1, on the reverse strand, counting down.
AAAGCTTGCGGAATTGCTGCATCAATCCCATGCGCTTGAGGAACGCCCTCTGAAATTCACGTGGTTCATGAATGGACCCGCTCAATTTCACCGAGGACAGGGCAGACTTCACACCCGGGGTGGAGATGGAGGGACGCGGTGGTTCAGCCGGCCGGTGGGTAGGTCTTCCTGTGGGGCCCGCAATGCGGTTGAGATGGTCCGGAAACCTCTGTGGCGCCTGCGGCTTGAAGGACAAATGGCTTCCTAGGAACATCGTGAGGAACGGGGAAGTGCCGGCGCAACGAACCGGCGGGTGGGTGAATGCAATGTAGTTACCCTCCCAGCGTAATGATCCCTCCCACTGACATCTACAGAACGAATGTTCTGTTTTGCAGGCGTTGCTTCTGTGCCGGGTTTGGCACTCAGTTGCACCGGTGAGGTATCTTTACGCTTACATCACTCCGCGCTCCCTCCTCCATGATCCTCCAGCATCGATGTGTCAGCAGGCTCCTTTCAGGGTCTGTCGTGGCCGGCATGATCTTCGTCGGATCATGGGTGGTCGCGGAGAGTGAGCCTGCGGAATCATCCTGGCTCTATCATGCCTGGCAGACAGACGATGGACTGCCCAACAACGACGTGACCGCGGTGACGCAGGCACATGATGGAGCCATGCTGTTCGCGACGCAAAGCGGCCTGGCCCGTTTTGATGGCTGGAGACTTCAGGAATACTCTGATCTGCCCCTGGCGTCGAGTTCTCGCGGCATTGGCGGTGTGATGTCCGCCCGGGATGGCACCTTGTGGCTGGCCACAAGCATGGGTTTGGTGGCGCACCGGCCCGGCCAGGAACCCATCTTGGTCGCGCCTGACTTTGGTCGTGAAGGCCGGCCCAACGTCATCATGCAGCATTCCGATGGCACTGTATGGCTGAGTTACGATCAAGCGGGAGTCTTCCATTTGCGGAATGGTGTCATCACCAATGTCTCAAGCGTGACCAGTCCCGGGGAGCCTGCGGTTCGGTATGGCCTGCAGATGGTGGCGCAGGACAGGAATGGAGGCATCTGGGCGGCAGGGCGCGACGTTCTTGCGCGGTGGAAGGGAGATGCCTTCCAATGGGTGGAAAAACTTCCCAGCGGAGTGACCCGTCTATGCAAGGGAACGGACGGGGGTCTCTGGATCGTGTGTGGCAGGCGGCTGCTGAAATTCACGGAATCAGAAGGCATGGTGCAGGTGGCCACCTTGCCCATCGGCCCCGCTGGCACAGGTCCATCCGCCATTCTGGAAGATGCGCGTGGGCGGCTGTGGGTAGGTACATTCGCCGACGGCCTCTATCTTTGGAAGGGTGACGACTTCGAAAAAATCCCTTTGTCAAACTATGACGTGTGGTCGTTGTGTGAGGATCATGAAGGTAATCTCTGGGCTGGCACCGGCGGCGGCGGGGTGTGTCTTGTGCGGCCGCGCGTCCTTGAGATGCTACGCGAGCCCGGCGCTCCAGTACTGCAGACCGCGCGCAGCCTTTGTACAGACTCCCGGGGAGATGTCTGGGTGGTGCTCCAAACCGGGCAACTCTACACCAAACGCTCCGGCAACTGGCGGCACTTGAGAGCTCCGGCAAACTGGCCCGGCCCCCTGGCGACCTGCGTCACCGCGGATGCCCTGGGCAATGTCTGGATCGGAGCCAGTGAAAACCGCGTGGTCCGCTGGGACGGCGCCAAGTTTGAAATCGTACCGCTCCCCCCTGCCCGTGAGGGCGGTCTGCGCATCAGGACCCTCATGGTCGCGCGCAACGGAGAAATCTGGATTGGCCAGGTGGACTCGGTCATTCGTGGTGAGCCTGGAATGTGGACCTCAGTCAACCTTCCTCCGAATCCGGGAGAGATTCATGCCCTTGCCCAGGATGCCGACGGGCGCATTTGGGCGGGCACCCGCGGCAGCCGCCTTCTGCTGGCTGAGGGTGATCAGTTCCTTGACCGGACACCACGTGAGTTGCCTGCGGGAACCGGAATCCGCACACTCCTTGCGACCAGCGACGGTTGCCTTTGGATTGGTACCGGAGGGGATGGACTTGCCCGCATGAAGGGAGGCCGCTGCTCGCTGCTCACCACGGCACATGGTCTGCGGCATAATGTCGTGTCCCAGCTTGTGCTCGATCACAAGGGGAGGCTCTGGGGTGCGGGAGACCGCGGCATCTTCCTGCTCCCGCTGGACGAACTCAATGCCGTGGCGGACGGCCGCGCCGAAAAATTCCACACCATCGCCTTCGGCGCCAGCGAAGGCGCCCCGAGCCTGCAGGCAAACAGCGGCTACTACCCCAACACGATGCTGGCTCCCGACAACCGTCTTTGGTTTGCTTCGCGCAGCAGCGGCATTGTGATCGCCAATCCCAATCTGCCAGGCGGAAACAAAGTTCCTCCGCCAGTGGCCATTGACGAGTTCGTGGCCAACGGAACGACGGTACCGCCCAGCATGTCCGGCCCGGTGAAGATTGGGCCCGGCATCATCAGCGCGCGCTTCCAGTTCAGCGCCAAAAGCTACACGGCCCGCGAGAACGTGGTGCTGCAGCACCGGCTTTCCGGAGTGGACTCCGGCTGGGTGAACAGCGGCCGCGATCGCTCCGCCAGCTACGCCGCACTCCCGCCCGACACCTACACGCTGCGCGTGCGGGCGATGAACAACGATGGCGTATGGAGCAAACGGGACGCGACGCTCTCTTTCATCGTGGTGCCGCATGCGTGGCAGCGCCCCTGGTTCCAGTTGACCTCTGCGATCTTGATTCTCATGCTTGCCGCGCTGATAGCCAATGCCTTCTCCTCCTGGCAGGTGCGCCGGCAGAATGCACTGCTAAGGCAGGAGGTCGCTGTGCGCCGGGAGCGCGCGCGCATCGCCCGGGATGTTCACGACCAGGTGGGTGCCAGCCTCACGGAGATATCCATGCTCTCCGACCTTGCCCAGAGCGATGGGGTTGCCTCTCCCTACCTTCCCCGGCTCGCCAGCACCGCGCGAAAAGCGGCGGCGGAGATGGATGAAATCGTTTGGGCCATCAATCCCGAGCACGACAACCTCTCCAGCCTGCTCGACTACATCAGCCAGCAGGCCACGGACCTCCTGGGCACTGCGGGAGTCCGCTGCCGCCTTGATTTTCCGGACGAATTTCCCGAGCGGCATCTCACCGCCGACTTCCGCCATCATCTTCTGCTCATTGTCCGGGAGGCCCTGAACAACACTATCAAGCACGCCTCCGCCAAGGAGGTGCGCCTTCAGGCGGTCCTGGGCGACACCGAACTCCGGGTCACCATCTCCGATGACGGGCAGGGCTTTGATCCAGGCGCCGCCGTCTCCACCGGGGATGGCCTCATCAACATGACCACTCGCGCAACCGCCCTGCGCGGCTCATTGCAGCTCCGCAGCCAGCCTGGTGCCGGCACCACCATCACCCTGCATCTTCCCTGGCCGGTCTGACCACGGAACCTCGCATAGAATCCATCGCCATTACCCCATGCCGATCCAAGTTTCCCTTGTCGAAGACGATCCCGCCACGCGCGAAAACCTCAAGGCCATCATCAATCGCAGTGACGAGCTCAGTTGTCTGCATGCCTATGCCTCGGCGGAGGATGCCCTGCGTGGCGTGCCCAAGGACGCGCCTGACGTACTGCTCGTGGACATCAATCTCGGCCGTCGCAGTGGCATCGAATGCGTCGCGGTGCTCAAAGCCGCGCATCCGAAGCTTCAGATGCTCATGGTGACCACCTACGATGACACGAAGCTCATCTTTGA
>JAEYUU010000062.1 GCA_023429545.1 Verrucomicrobiota bacterium | reverse complement strand
ACCGACAATGAGGCCGATGGGTGCGAAGAACAGTCCCACGACTCCACCGATAAGCACACCCCAGATGCCCCACTTGCTGCCGCCGAACCATTTTGTACCCACGGCGCCGCTGAAAAAATCCACGATGTAGGAGACAACGACCAGCAGGGCCAGGGCCACAATGCACCACCAGGTGATTCCGGTCTCCGGGCGAAGGAATTTGTGAGCTACTGCCGCCACTAAGATGATGAACGGTCCCGGCAGCAGGGGAAGCACAGTGCCTGCGAGCCCGGCAAGCATGAGGGACACCGTGAGTGTCCACACACCCCACAAAGGCCAGTCGATGTTCTGCAACCACTCCACGATGCTTAGTGCCAGGTGATCTTTTCTTCCACCGGCTTCCGCAGCGCCTTCGGCGTCCTCAGGTCTGCTTTGGGCCAGCCCAGATAAAACAGGCCGAGGCATCGATCCTCGGCACCGAGTCCCAGCCAGCCGGCAAACTGGCGCGTGTAAACAAGGGGAGGGGTGGACCAGTAGCCGGCCAGTCCGGCGGCGGTGACGCTCAGTGCGAGATTTTGCACGGCACAGGCCACGGCCTCGATCTCTTCGAGTTCTGGAATTTTGGCGCCGCCGCGTCGAGCCATGCCAAGTACGATTACCGCTCCCGCCAGCAGTGGATTCTGTGACATTTTGCGCATTTTGTCCTCGCGGAACTCCCCTTCGGGCGTGATTTCCCGATAAAGGCGCGCCATGGTGCCTGCCAGGGTGCGGCGGGAGTCGCCGGCGAAAATGTGGAACCGCCAGGGTTCGGTCAGTCCGTGAGTGGGCGCGTGGTTGGCATTCTCGAGCAGTTCCATGATGACCGCTTTGTCCACCCCCCGGTCGGTGTCCATGTCCACGGGCTTGATGGAGCGCCGGTTCCGGATGACTTCGGTGATGATAGCTTGCGTGTCGTTTCCCACAGGTTGCATGTGTTCTCTGCACTGAGGTGCGGTGTCAAGGCACGATGGTTGGAAGCGTGCAATCCATCTAACAAAATTGCTCAAGGCAGCATGGAGTGACGCAGATGAATCGTTGACGCCATGATTTTGATACTTAATATAAGTTAATTAACGCGGATGACTCTTCCTGCCCGCCTTCTTCTGGCCTGCCTGATTGGAGCAGGGGCGCTGGTGCTCGTGTCATCTCGCGAGGCGACTGTGCGGGAGAAAGCGGAACCGCTGGACGCCACCGCCATGGAGGAGATGGCGCGGATGGGCGGGGGTTTCCTGGTGTGGGAAAGGAGGGTGGATGGTGTCTGGCAGATCTGGACCCGGGAGCTGGACGGTCGCGCGCAGGAAAGCCGCCTCGTTCCTGAGGAGAATGGGAAGGAACACTTCTGTCCGAAAATTTCTCCAGATGGACACCGCATGGCTTACATGAGTTACGTGAGCGGGAGCACGCCAACCGACCCCGTCGAGGGCGCGCTGTGGGTCATGGATCTGCGCACGCGTCAACGCACCTTGCTTGCCGCCCGGGCTCGCAGCTATCAAGGAGACCGTGCTGTGGTGTGGATGAGTGCGACGACACTTTGCCACATTGATGAGCACGGTCACACCTTCGAGATGAACGTGGAAACGTTGGAGCGCCGACAGCTCACCACCAGGTCGCGGCCGAAGAACGGCTGGCTCGTGAATGCGCAGCGGACGCACGCCACCAGCGGAGATGCGGAGTTCTCTCCCTTCGATGCGGCAAGCGGAGAAGTGAAGGTGCTGCCCAAGCACAGCGGCTGCCAGCCTTATTTCAGCGCGGATGGAAAGTGGGGATTCTGGATGGGAGGCTCCGGTGGACCACTGAACAGGATCTTCCTGCCTACACGGCGGGTGGAGGTGGTGCTCGGCCAGAATGATCCGCGCCTGCCCGCGGATCGGAACTACGTGTATTTCCCGATGCTGTCTCCGTGCCAGCGGCTGTTGGCCTTTGCTGCTTCCTCGGATGATCACGACCACTATGAGTCGGACTACGACATCTTCGTCATCCGCGTGGATCGCGAGACGCTGGAACCCATCGGCACCGCGGTGAGGTACACTTCGTCACCGGGGAATGATCGATACCCAGACGTGTATTGCGCGGAATTGCCGCTGGGCAGTCACTATGTGGAAGCTCCTGCCCGCATTCATCTGAAGGCTCCGACCGGTCAGTCTTGTGCGTGGTATGTGAATGATGTGAAGCACGATGTGGGAATGGAGATGGAGAAAGAGTTCTCCACGGCAGGCTCGCATTGGTGGGAGGCCCGTGACGCGGGGAATGACAGCGTGCTGGGGCGGGCCTTTGTGCATGTTCGTGCTGCCTCCGCGCCAGATCTGACGTTGGTGCGGCGGGTGGAAGGCGAGGGGCTTGCTTTGACGTTTGACCAGGCCGTGTCGCTGGATCAGGCAACTGCCACCACGGAAGATGGAGAAGTCATTCCATGGATGCAACTGCACGCGCAGGGTCATGGCGTGCTGCTGCCCCTGGGGAACACCGTGAAAGCAGGAGGGCGCATCACCCTGGAGGGCGTGCGCGATGTGGCGCAGCAACCGAATGCGATGCCGCGCAAAACATTCACGGTGCCATCGCAAGGCTGGCCGCAGTCACGCGCTGGCCTTGTGTATGCATGGGAGCATCGGGATACGCTGCCCTTGCAACTGGCAGACTCCTCTCCCGTGCGTACAGGAAAGGCATTCTGGAATATGCGCGGTGGCATGGACGCCCGGGGCGGGAGCTTTGAGATTCCGGAGGCTGGAAGTGCGATGTTGCGCGACTGTGGACAGAGCGGTGCCTTCACACTTGAGGCCATCATCACACCCATGGTGCCGCCATATGATCGCGAGGCGCGCCCGGTACTATCGCTGGAAGATGCTTCGGGCCAGGTAAAGCTGGCCATCCTGCAGCGTCGCAGTGATTGGAGCATGTGGCTCGCGACGGAGGACAATCCGCGCGGCACCTCGATTGAACAGGAACTGCTGCCGCTGCGTACGGGCCAGCCCCATCATGTGGTCGTGGCTTATGAAAAGGGCCGGTTGCAGGTGCATCTCAACGGCATGGCCATGTCTGTGCGATCAGAGATTCACGGCGCCCTGAAGTTCGACGGCAGCGAGGGTGTGTTGCGCATCGGCGCCTGCTCCAAGCTGCAGTCGCGCTGGCAGGGCATGGTGGATCACATTTCGATCTACAACCGGATGCTCACTCCGGACGAAGCGGTGGCGCATGCCGACCACGCTGCGCCAAAGCTGGAGGCGCAGCGACTGGCGCGCACGCGGAAGGTGGTGGCCAGGCTGGTACAGGCTTCACGGCTGCCCTCATTGGCGGAGGTGGCGCCATACCGGGAAGCGCTGGTGCAGCATCTCTATGAAGTATTGCCCAAGGACAAAGAGGACCGTGATCAGGATTTTCCCGTGGGCAGTCACATCGTGGTGACGCAGTGGGTCTGGGTGAACGGCGAGGCCGTCACGCCTCCCGCCGCAGAGGATGGCGTGTACCGGTTGTTCGTACAGCCGGCGGAATTTCACCGTGAAATTCAGCCGCTCGTCATCAAGAGCGAGCTTCCTGCTGATGTGCCAGTGAATTCGTGGCTGGAGGTTTCGAACTGGTGAGATGGTTCCGCCCTATGCCGTGCGAAGAGCAAGGGCGATGGCGGCCTCCAGGCTGAGCATGCGACCTTCGCGCCGCGCAGCCTCGACGGCGGGCCCAGTGAAGTCAGGTGCGGCTGCCAGGATGGCGCGGATGGCGGGATGATCTGCGGATTGTGGGACCAGGCCGCTGCGCATGCGCTGGGCCTCGGCCGCGCCATAGAGGCGGGAGGCCCGATCGTATTGACGCTCGGCCACGGCGAGGACGGCGAAGGCCTCTAGCGGATAAGAGGCTCCCCAACGATTGCCGAGGTCGAGTCCGACCTGAAGGCATTCGCCCAGATGCGCATGTGCGACATCGAAGCGGCCCAGCACGGCGGCATTTATTCCCACGCCCCATGCGGCAATGATGGCCTGCCATGTGTCTCCAACCTCACGATAATGCGCGTGGCTCTCCGTATCGAACGTGAAGGCTCTGCGGAAATCTTCGTCGGCTGCGGCGAGTGCGCTGCGGACATGCAGCAAGTGTGCCGTGAGGCGCACGTCATTGAGCGGGGTGGCGATTGCGATGGCTTCGTCCAGCAAAGTACGTGCGCGAGGAAGGTCGGAGTTTTCAAACGCAAGGTAGGCCAGATCGGCCAGCGCGCGGGCGCTTCTGCTGGCGTCACCGAGTTCTAGGAAAATGGAAAGTGCCTCCTCCTGATAACGGCCACAGGCGGGCAGGTCATCGGCCACCCATGCAAGGCGACCGGCAGCAGCCAGCGCCTGGGCGCGTATGGCATCCCGTGGCGCGGCTTCAGGTTTGTTTAGCAGGGTCACAAAGGCATCCTGCGCCTCCTTGAAAAGACCACGTACCTCGACAAAACGTTGCGTGGCGGCAAGCAGTCGAAGTCCCTTGGATACCTGGCCGGGCAGTTCGGCAGAAGCCTCAAGGGCGTAGCGGATGTTGAATTCCTCCTGCTCAACGAGCTCGAGCCACTCACGCTGCGGTGGACCACAGATTCTTGGTGCGGCGTCCTCGGCGAAGTGAAGAATATAGTCGAGGTGCCGGACCCGGAATATCTCCGACTCACCGGCCGCGATCAACTTCTCGTTCGCATAGTCCCAGATGGATTCGAGGATGAAATAGCGCGATCCGTGGCCGGAGGACTTTTCCGCGTAGACCAGGGACTTGTCCATGAGCTGCTGAAGGAGGTCAACGATGTCGAACGCATCCACTCCTTCCCCTGAGCAGACACCCTCGATGGCCTCAAGCGTGCGGCCGCGCGCGAAGACGGACAACCGGCGGAAAAGTCTGCGCTCGGGATCAGAAAGCAAATCATGGCTCCAGTCGATGAGCGAGCGAAGCGTTTGCTGGCGGGGGACGGCATTTCGGCTGCCGGTGGTGAGTAGATGAAACCTGTCGTCCAGCCGTTCGACGATCTGCTGGAGTGTGAGTACACGAATGCGCGCCGCTGCGAGCTCAATGGCCAGTGGAATGCCATCCAGCCGCCAGCAGATTTGCGCCACCAGATGGACGTTCTCGTTCGTGAGCTGGAATGCCGGCCGGGCCAGACTGGCGCGTTCAGTAAAGAGACGCACTGCTTCATATTCGCCAAGACGCTCAATGGCATTTTCGCTGGCGGTGATTTCGCGCCAGTGGTCCGGAAGGTTGAGAGGCGGGACCGGCCATGCCGTCTCCCCGGCGATGCTCATGGGCTCGCGGCTGCTTGCGAGAATGTGCAATTTCGGACACGCGCGCAGCAGGGTTTCCGCGAGGCGGGCGCAGGCGGCCACGACGTGTTCGCAGTTGTCGAGGATCAGCAGCAGATTCCGATCCCGCAGGAAATGAGTGAGCGTGCTCGTGAGCGGACGGTCAGCCTCCTGACGGAGATTTAGAGCTGCAGCAACGGTTTCAGGGACAAGGGCCCCATCATCGATGGTGGCGAACTCCACCAGCCAGACGCCGTCCGGATAGGTGTCGAGCACATCAGCCGCAGCCTGGAGCGAAAGACGGGTCTTGCCAGTGCCGCCCATGCCGGTGAGCGTCAGCAGGCGGGTGCTGCCGAGCAGGCGCTTCACCTCGGCCATCTCACGCTCGCGTCCGATGAAGGTGGTGAGCTGGACGGGAAGGTTGTTCGCTACACTTTCGAGTGAGCGAAGGCCGGCAAACTCGGACGGCAGGTCGGGCGCTACCAACTGATAAAGATGCTCGGCACGTGCGAGATCCTTCAAACGATGCTCCCCCATGGGCCGGAGCTGCACGCCGGTAGGAAGATGATCGCGCACGAGTTCCTGCGTCGGCAGGGAGACCAGCACCTGCCCGCCGTGCGCCGTGGAGAGGATCCGTGCCACACGATTCAAGGACTGCCCAAAGTAGTCGCCATCGCGGGCTTCGGCTGCGCCTGTGTGCAGCGCCATGCGTACTCGCATCTCGCCAATTGAACCCCAGTCGGCGGCCCTTATCGCACGCTGGCTCTCCAAGGCACCCGCAAGCGCGTCCTGCGCGGTATCGAAGGCGACACAGAACGCATCGCCAATGGTCTTGAAAACATAGCCGCTGCAGGACTCGAAGACTTCGCGCAGCAAGTGATCATGCGTGGCGAGGGCAATGCGCATGGCGTCGGGCTGCTTCTCCCACTTCTTCGTGCTGCCTTCGATATCGCTGAACAGGAAGGTGATGGTGCCGGTTGGCGGGGCAATCATGGCGGGTGAATGTGTGGCAGACGCGTGGCTTCTCAATTCCTAAATGGAGGGACTCGGTAGTGAGA
>JAEYUU010000011.1 GCA_023429545.1 Verrucomicrobiota bacterium | reverse complement strand
AGGCACGTGCGTGCCTCACTGGAGAAGATGGAGCTTGCGCATGAGTCCTCCGCAGACACATAACCAACCATGAGGGAAAACAGCATCGGCGCTGCATTGCGGCGGGCCTTTCTCTGGCACTGGCATCTGCTGGGGCTCGGAGCCGGTGTTGGCTTTGCGCTGCTCAGCGGAGACCCTGCGGCGTGGCTCGCGATCGTTGGCGCAGGAGAACTTGCGTACCTGGGCTTCCTCGGCCTGCAGCCACGCTTTCAGAACGTGCTGCTGGGCCGCGAAATGACCACAGGTGACCGCTCCACCGGGGAGTCCAGCGCCGATCGCGTCCAGCAGATTGCCTCCTTCCTCACTCCAGAAAACCTGGACCGTTTCCATAAGCTGCAAAGCCGTTGTTCCAGACTCTTGTCCCTCCGCCGCAAAATGGATGCCCGGGAGAGCGATGCCAGCTCGGAGAATTTCCGGGGTGAGTCCCTGGATCGAATGTTGTGGCTCTGCCTGAAATTGCTCCATCAAAAATCGGGATTGGAGCGGTTTCTTGGCTCGACCAGCCGCCCCGAGATTGAGCAGGAACTTCGAACCGCGGAAGAGCAGATGCAGGCTGCGTTGAATCGTGAACAGGCTGCCGGACTGGGCACCGGGGGCCGCCTGACAACTTCGATCGGCGAGCGGATCAAAACCATCCGCGATCGTTTGGACAATTACACAAGAGCCGCCGAGAGCCTGGAATTGGTAGGTGCGGAGATCGACAAGACGGAGCAGCAGATCACTCATTTGTGCGAAGTCGGCATGACCATGCGTGACTCAGCCGGACTGAGCGCGCAGATTGATGGCATCTCGGAATCGCTGCAATCCTCCGAGAAAGCCTTTGCTCATGCTTCGGTAGACGCTTTGTTCGACGAGGAAGCCGCGCCGCCGTTGCTTTCTGGCAGCCTTTCCGATATCCCACCCGTTCCACCAAGCCGTAAAGCGGTGAAAGAGTGATGTTCGCATAAGTCAACGCCCAACACCCAGCACTACCATGCTCCGTCGCATCAGCAATCTCTTCAAAGGCTTTCTAGGTCTGTTCATCTCAGGCATGGAGAGGCGCAACCCCGAGGCCCTGCTTGAACTGGAGAAGGAAAACCTGCGCAAACAAATCGCCCAGTTCAACCAGGGACTCGCAGCCCATGCCGGGCTCTGCGAAAAGCTCATCGCGCAGGTCAAGAGACTCGAACGCGAAGAACAGGAATACAAGGCCAAGGCCGCCGCCAATCTGCGCGCGGGCAATCAGCGTCTCGCTGGTGAGATCGCCCTCGAGTTGCAAAGGGTGCGACGGGACCTCACGGAAAATCGCTCCCAACTTGGTGATGCCGAGAAGACCTACCAGGAGCTCATCGCTTCCCGCGACATCGCAATCAAGACAGCGCGTGAGAAGATCAATTCGCTGAGGAAAGGTCTGGATGATTTGAAGATGCAGAAGGCCCTGGCTGAAATGAATGAAATGGCCAGCGGCATGCTGACCCAGATCGGCGGCTCCGGAGACACCCTCAGTCGCCTGCACGAGATGGTCGAGGAAGACCGCACCAAAGCTGCCGGCCGTGCGCGTGTCGCCAAGGACAGCATCGATACGTCGCGCTTTCAGGAGCAGAAGGCAGAACGCGAAGCGCTCGAGGACATGGCGCTCGCCGACCTCGCCGCCGAACTCGGCATGCCCGTGTCCGGAGCTCCCACCACGGAAAGCGCTGCTCCTGCTAAGAGGGAAATGACGCCGGAGCAATCTTAGGCGCCGTACCGCTCCATGGCCGAAAGACTGACACAAAGCAGCGCAGCGCTGCCGCATTGGACGCAGGAGTTGATCGAACTCTATGAGTCTGGCGCGGCATCACAGTTCATCCTGCACGGCAACATCGCCGATCTCGTTGTGCTTCCCTCGGCCAGTGGTGATCGCCTGGTGTCGCTTGAGATGTTCTTGAAGGAAGTGCTGCTTGGCAAATTTGACGTGGTCCTCAGTTGTGACGTGGGTAGCGGGCTGCGGGTCGAGAAAGGCTCCGAAACTTTCGCCAAATGGCCGGCCTGGAAGGAAAAGGCCCTGCCTGCTTCTCCGCGTGAGGCCATGCATGTGCTCACGCATTACCTCCGGTTTTGCGCCAACCTTTCCCGGCTGAAGCCCGAGCGCACGATACGCGCCGCCATCATTGTGCGCGCGGCGGATCTCATTGCTCCACCGTCTCCAGGCGGGGCAAATTACGAGCTGAGCGGCATTGCGTGGCAGCTCCGTGAATGGGCGGCGGATCCCGCGATTGCGCAGCAGCACTGTGCCACTTTTCTTCTCGTGGAGAACCTCAACGACCTGCATCCACTGGTCGGCGGAAACCCGCTCGCGGCCCGGCTTGAGGTGCCACTGCTGCGCGCGGCTGAACTGGCGACGGCACTTGCGGTTCTGCACGTCACCTACCCCGTGCCGCTGCGCGCCTTCGGGCAAAGTCTCGCTGAACCCTCCGCGGCGCTGGCCGGTGCCACGCTCAATTCCATTGAAAGGCTGATGCAAACCCGCCAGCACCGGGGTGCGTCGCTCAACGCGGCGGATCTGATCGCGCTCAAGAAAGAGCTGATCGAAAAAGATGCGCAGGGTTTGATTGAGTTCATCGAGCCTGACCGCACACTGGACGATCTGCACGGGCAGGAGGCGATCAAGCAGTGGCTCAGGCAGGATATCCAGCTCTGGCGCCAGGGGGACCTCGCGGCGCTTCCGATGGGATACCTGTTCTGCGGTCCAGTGGGCACCGGCAAAACCTTCATGGTCGAATGCCTCGCCGGTGAGGCCGAGGTGCCCGTCGTGAAGATGAAGAACTTCCGTGATCGCTGGGTGGGCAGCACCGAGAGCAATTTGGAAAAGGTGTTCCGCCTGCTGGCAGCCCTGGGGCGTTGCATCGTTTTCGTCGATGAGGCGGATCAGGCACTTGGCCGGCGCAATGCTGAATCCGGAGACTCTGGAGTCTCGGGGCGCGTGTATGGCATGATGGCTGAGCAGATGAGCAACTCGCGCAATCGCGGCCGTATCCTATGGGTGCTCGCCACCAGCCGCCCCGATCTGGTGGAAGTCGACCTCAAGCGTCCTGGTCGCGTGGATGTCAAAATTCCACTGTTTCCCACCGCTACCCCTGTGGAATCTTATGCGTTGATTCGCGCGCTGGCCAAGCGTCGGGGTGTCGCGCTGTCCGAGGCCCTGCCACCGGCTCCGCCGGAGATGCCCGACCTCTTGACTCCGGGCGCAGCTGAGGCACTGGCCGTCAAGCTCTACCGAACCATCAAGACCGACAGCGTGACGCCTGAACAGGCCCTCACCATCGCCTTACGCGACTACCAACCTCCGGTCAGGCACGAAGTCCTGGCCGCGCAGATCCAGCTTGCGGTATCAGAAGCCACGGATCTCAGCTTTGTACCAGAGCGGTTCAGGAGTACCTGACCCCGGTACCATTTCAGGCCGCCGGAAGGACGATGCTCGACCCGGCGATGTTTGGTGCCAGGCAAAGGTGGCGGCTACCTTTCCAGTCCCAGCGCCGCCAGCAATCTGTCCACCGTCGCGCCCGCGAGATTCGGCAGGGCTACATCCGCCCCGGTGAGGGTATGCAGGGGATGCGTGGTGGCCACGGCGACCACCTTCATGCCGGCGCGCTTGCCAGCTTCGATGCCGACATGGGCATCTTCAAAGACAATGCAGTGGAGCGGATCACGCTGGATGCCAGCGGCGGCTTTGAGAAACACCTGGGGATCTGGCTTGCCAGCGGTGACGTCCTCTGCGGTCACGGTGGCCTCGAACATCCCGGCAAGGCCGACCATTTCCATGACGAGGTCAATGTTCGTCCGCGGCGTGGACGAGCCGACGGCGGCGGGAATACCGCGCTCGCGCAACTCACCCAGCAGGGCATGAACGCCGGGCAGCGCCTCGAGGCCATCCCTGCGCAGGATGCCACGATACAGCTCCTCCTTGCGATCACCGAGTCGCGCGATGGTTTCCAGATCAGCGGCGTCCACAAAGTCGAACCACCCGGAAATGATCTGCTGGTTGCGCATGCCAAAGGTGCGCTTGAAGAAGTCACCGGGCATGGGACGCCCCAGTTCCTCAAAAAGAAGCCCCCAGCTCTCCTCATGCTGGGCGTGTGAATCGATGATGACGCCGTCCCAGTCAAAGATGAAACCCAATTGTTGCATGCGGGATGGAGCACGCAGACGCGTGGGATGCAAGCCCGAGAGGGCAGGGCCGCTACTCTGTCACGACGTTTTCAGGTCTCGCGTCTGTTACCTTCCCGGTCGGATTTGGCGGCAGCCGCCGCACCACAAGACCATGCGGACCGAACAGCCAGGCCAGCACGAACAGCCCCGTGCCTGACACCACCACCGCAGCCGCCATGGAGCTGCCAATCCACAAACTCAGGTGCAACCCCATCACCGCGCTCAAGCCCGCATGTGCCACGCTGAGCCACAGGCAGACGGGAAGCCGTGTGCTGATGAGCTGCGAAGTGGCCCCTGGCAGAATCAGCGTTGCGATCACCAGGATGGCTCCCACGCTCTCAAAGGCTGACACGATCACAATGGAGAGCACGGCCATCAGCGCGAGGTGGATGAACTTGGGCGGGAACCCCAGTGACGCGGAGAGCGAAGCATCGAACGAGCTGACCAGCAGTTCCTTGTAGAACAGGGTAATGAGAAGCACCACCACCACGGCCACTCCACCCATGACGAGCACCTCCTGAGGAGCAATCTGGTCCGAGCCTCTGCTCAGGTAGCTGAGCTCTCCGTACAGCACGCAATCAGTATCCAGGTGTACTTTGGAGGCGAAGACGTTGATGATGACAACGCCAAGGGCAAAGAGCGTGCAGAAGGTGATGCCTATGGCCGCGTCCGCCTTGATGCGTGATCGCGTGTGGATGAATTCGATGAGCACCGTGGTGAGAAGGCCAGCACCCAAGGCGCCCGCAAACATGATGGGAATCGACAGTGCACCCGTGAACAAATAAGCCACGGCAAGACCGGGCAGCACACTGTGGCTGATGGCATCTCCCACCAGGGCCATGCGCCGGAGGATGAGATAGTTCCCCACCAGGCCGCAGGTGGCCGTGACCAGGAAGGCCATGAGTACCATCCATCCATAGACGTCAATTGCATCCGTCCATGGCGAGACCACCATGCGCTGGAAATCGAATGCCGGGATCAGATCGCTCATGACTTGTATCCGGTAAGCTCGGAGCGCGGTTGCGGTGGTGTTTCCGACTCACGCACGCCGGGAATTTTCCTCCCATGCGGATCCGTCTGCGGGAAGGCGAGCTTGCGCTCAAGCTCCCGCACGGCATCCGCACCGAGGATGTGCTCAATCTTCTCCGCCTCGTCATGCACATGATCCGACTCGAACTGCATGATGTTCGTGAGATACAGTTCCCACAGCCGGTGATTGCGAACGATGGCCTGCGCCTGCTGCCAGCCCTGCGGGGTGAAGTGCACTTCGTTGCCGTCTTCACCCAAGGTAGCCAGGTGGGCCCGCTGCAGTTCGTGGGCGCGTTGCCGGCTCTCCTCCAGCGTTTCCCGGCGGAGCTGGGCGAGTTCCAGCAGGGAGACGGATTCGCCGTGGAACTGACGGTTCTCCAGCACGCGGTGCATGGACTTCAGGGTGTTCTCCCGTTCCGTCCGCAGACGCCGTGACCGCTGACGCCAAAGGCGCGTAAGCCAGCCATGACGCGGACTCAATAGAAATGCCGCAAGGAAAAATACCGCTCCCGCCAGCACCATGAAGGGCCCGGTGGGCAGATTGTTCCCCAGGAAGGAAAAGAAGGCGCCGAGCACGGCGGTCAGCACGCCGATAACCGCCGCATACACAAGCAGCCGGTGCATGCGGTCCGTGAGGAGGTACGCGGTCGCGGCAGGAATGATCAGCATGGCCGATACCAGCACCACTCCCACGGCCTGCATGGCTGTGACCACGGCAAAAGAGGTGAAGAGCATGAGCGCATGATGCAACATGCTCATGGGCAACCCCAGCGTCTCGCCATAGCCACGATGGAAACTCAAGGTGAGCAATCCCCGATAGCATAAAACCAAGAACGCCAGTGTCGCGACCGACGTGCCGGACAACAGCCACAGATCACCGTCGGAGATAGCCGCCGCCTGGCCGAAGAAGAACTTGTCGAGCCCGCTTTTGTTGCCCGTGGGCAACTGCTGGATCACCGACACCAGACACAGCCCAACGGCGAAGAATGAAGAAAGCACCAGCCCCAGCGCCGTGTCCTGTTTCAGCTTGGTCGTGCGTGTGATGACATTCACCACCAGCATGGCCAGCGCGCCCACCAATGTCGCCGCGATAAGAATGGCCACGGGATCCTTCGTCATGTTCCACATGAACCCCAGTGCCACACCCGGCAGGACCGCATGCGACAGCGTATCTCCCACGAGCGAAAGCCGGCGCACCACAATGAATCCGCCTAGCAGCCCGCAATTCAGACCCAGCAACATGCATCCGGCGAGCGCCACACGCAGTCCGTGATCCCTGAAGGTGAAGAAGCGCAACGCCTGATCCCAGGCGCTGGTATCGGTGACGTCACCAATCCGCGCCGCCTGCGCCGGACCCGCAAAGGCAAGAGCAAACAGCAGCAGCAGCAGCAGGCGCCCACCACCTGAAAACCTGACAGTTAGACCCTGGTGTTTCATTTCGTGAGTCATCCCCGTTCGCCGCGCTCGCTGCGCGCCAGTTCCCCGGTAATATCACTCAGCAGGGTGAGCTTGCCACCATAGGTCTTTTGCAGAAGTGCCGACGTGAATACCTGCTCGGTGGGACCTGTGGCCACCACCCGCATGTTCAGCAGCACCAGCCGGTCAAAGTATTCACGCGCCGTGGTCAGATCGTGATGCACCACCAAAATGGTCTTGCCCCGCGCCTTGAGCTCCTGCAGCAGGAAAATGATGGCCCTCTCCGTGGCGGCATCCACCCCGGCGAAGGGTTCATCCATGAGATACAGATCACTTTCCTGCGCCAGCGCGCGCGCCAGGAAGACACGCTGCTGCTGGCCACCGCTGAGATTGGAAATCTGCCGGCTGGCGAAGGGCAGCATGGAAACCTTGTCCAGAGCCTCCCTGGCCTTGTCCCGGTCCTCTTTGCCGGGGCGTTTGAAGAGTCCCAGCCGGCCGTACCTGCCCATGAGCACCACGTCCATGACATTCACGGGGAAGTCCCAGTCCACCTCCTCCCGCTGGGGCACATAGCCCACACGCCGACGCGAGTCCTTGAAGGACTGGCCAAAAGTCTTCACCCAGCCGCTGGTCAGAGGCAGCAGGCCCATGACGGCACGGATGAGGGTGCTCTTCCCCGCGCCATTCGGACCGATGAGCCCCACCAGCGAGCCTACCGGGATCTGCAGATCCACTCCATAAAGCACCGGTTTCTTCTGATAAGAAACCGTGACGTCGTGAAGCTCCAGGGCTGGTACGGATGATTCGCTCATGAGGAGATAAAAGATTAGTGGCGCCAGGACAGGCCCACGAAGGTGGAGAAGTCTTCGGCCGCGTCATTCACGCCAACAGCCGCTCCGGCATCCAGCACAAAGTCGGCCGACACGGCAAGGGTGAATCCTGCCTTGGCATAACCCTCCCAGGACGCCTCGGCTCGTGTGGTGGCCACACTGATGAACTCCACGAACGACCCCCACCGATCCGTGAGCTCAATGCCCAACACCATGGATTGAATGAAATCCGTCTCATAACCGCCGCGAATCTCATCGTGCACGAGGTCCACTTCGGCCATCATGCCGAGGCCAAGCTTGTCAGTCAGCGTCAGGGCCAATGGCACGATCAATCCGCCCTCCACCTTGTCATTGCCCAGATCATGGCTCGCGGTGGGAGCCCTCACAAAGGGCATGATGCCAAGGGCGGTGTTTCCACCCTCATTACCCCACAGGTTCCATTTGAAGCGCACCTGCAGGTCGCCGATCCCGCCTTCATCGACACCGTCACTGCGCACGTGTTCGTAGAATGGGACCACAAGCTGGAGATCGGCGCTGTTCGTGAGTCCAAGCTTGAAGTTGGATTCCGCAAAGGTGAAACCTTCCACGCTGCCGTCCTTGGCAAAGCCGAACAACGTCGACTCCACCTGGAAACGGCCGGCGTCCACCGTGTGAGGGCTCTCGGTGGTGTCCGGGCGATCCGTGCTCATCTCTCGCATGAATTCGCGCGGCGTGGGGTTCAGCAGCGTGTACCCGGATTTGTCAGGGTCAGATGCCGCGGCAGGCTCCAATGCAGTGCAGGCGCCCAGCAGCGAGAAATAGACAAGGAATGTACGCATGAGTGCTACTTCAGGGCCTCCACGATGGTGTGCACGTTGCTCTTGATCATGCCTGCATACGTTCCCTGATCGACCTGCTCGCCACCTACTTCCTTCATGTCCCCTGGGGTGCCCAGGGCATCGGAGTAGAGTTCACCACCGATCTTCGCTCCGCTGTCCTTGCTGATGCGCTCGATGGTGGCATGCGGCACGGAGGACTCCACGAAAATGGCCTTCACCTTCTTTTCCTTGATGAAGTCGACGGTCTTGGCCACATCCGCCAGACCGGCCTCGCTCACCGTGGAGATGCCCTGCACACCGACCACCTGAAAGCCGAATGCATCTCCAAAGTAAGCAAAGGCATCATGACTTGTGATGAGCACCCGGTATTCCGGCGGGATCTGCGCCACGCGCTGCTGGCACCACTCAAAGGCGGCGGCGTAGCGTGCTCTGGTTTCGGCGCCCCGCTTGGCATAGTCCGCTGCATGATCCGGGTCCGTCTCGCTGAGCCCCTTGACAACGACTTCCACGCAAAGGCTCCAAAGCCTGGGATCTCCCCAGATGTGCGGGTCATAGTGCTCAGCTCCGGCGTGCTTGCGGTTCGCCTCGTTGATGGCAGAGGCAAGTTCATAGACAGGTTTCCCGTTTTTTTTCAGGCTCTCGAACAGCTCACCCATGCGCCCTTCCAGCATCAGGCCGTTGTAGAAGGTCACTTTCGCTTCACGAAGCTTGCGCGCATCTTCCGCGGTCGGCTTGTAAAGGTGCGGGTCCACGCCAGGCCCCATGAGCGGCATCACGTGCACATGCTCGCCGCCGACCTCACGCACCATGTCGGTGATCATGGTGGTGGTGCTCACCACGGAAAGCCGCCCACCGGACGATTCCGGTGAAGACGGCTTGCAGGACGAAAG
>JAEYUU010000400.1 GCA_023429545.1 Verrucomicrobiota bacterium | reverse complement strand
GCTGGACACGCCCCTGAGCACCCCATGGAAGTCTGCCAAAGGTAGCTGGGAACTGAACGACGGCGCCTGGCGCGGCTCAGAAAAGCCGGAGGACAAACACGGGGCCGTGACCCGCATCACCACCAAGCTCAAGGACTTCGTCATCGAGTACGAGTTCAAATTCGAAGGGGCGAGAACTACCAGCCTCAGCATCAATGCCTTGAAGGATCACATGGCCCGCATCTCCATCACGCCCAAAACTGTGACCGTGCAGCGGGATGACAATGACCACGAAGGACCGGACAAGGCCGTCGTCTTTGCCCGCATCGCGGCAGACCTCCGGCCCGGCACCTGGCACAAGGTCCGCCTGGAAATGGTGGGGGACACCATGCTGGGCAAGGTCGATGAGCTCGTGGGATGGGGCAGCAATGACCTCTTCAAACAGGACCGGGTGAATCCTGGCTTCACCGTCGGCGGCCAGTCGGTGGATTTCCGCAATTTCACGATTCGCGAAGCCACGCTCAATCCCGAATGGGAGAAGGTGAAGGCCACCCTTCCTGCACCCGGGAGTCAGATGACGGCGGCTCCGGCACGCAAAGCGCCCGGCAAGGCCAAAAAAGCCCAGTGAAGGGACTCGCGCCACGGATGGGGTGGGGGAGCGATCTATGATTGCTCTAGAAATAAATACCCTTAAGGGGAGCCAACTGACTGGTTGGGGGCGATCCACCGCAGGACCGCCCACCCCCCCATGGACCCGGAGTTGACCCATTTGGATGACCTCTATCACGCGCACTGGCGTGTCAAAATCATCAAACACCTCCTTGAAGCTCATCGCGCTTCGCCCTGGAAAGGCAGCGTGGCGTGGCGCTTGCAAGAGGCCGATTATCTCCAGCGGCTGGCCTCCGCGGACGATCAACTGATGCTGTGCAGGAGAAAACTCGCGGACTTCCACCAGAGGCAGGAAAGAATGGTCAGCAAGGCGGCGGAGTGAAGGCGTTTGGTCTTTGCTGGCCAGTGTTTCACGCTCCAAGGCGACAGTGAGGACGCTGAACCTTTTTGAGCCCTCAGCGCACGAGGGATGCAGCCGCACCATCGTCCTCGTATGCATCGCCGCATCCTCCTGCCCCTGCTCCTGCTTTTGGCATTGTCCATCATCGCTCCCGCCCAGGAGCAGCAGCCCAAGGTGCCGGAAGCGCCGGTCGTAAAAGACGGGCTGCTTCTCTGGATGGAGGCCGGGAATCAAGCGTCCTTGAGACAATCGGCTTCTCTTCCTCCGCTGCTCAACCGCCAGGGCGTGGATGCCTGGCTGGACGGCTCAGGCGGTCATGCACAAGCAGCACAGCCCGTCGCGGATCACAGGCCCATCCTTGTCAGCAGTGATGATGCTGCCTTCCTGCGATTCGATGGGAAGGATGACTTTCTTTCACTTGCGGGCGATCGCCTGCTTGCGCCTGAGGTGACAATCTTCGTGCTCGCAGCGCCGAAAAAGAATGCCGGCATGTTCTCCGCACTGCTCTCCACGGCTGAAACAGGCAAGAACGACTACACCAGCGGGCTGAATGTGGATCAAGGTCCCGGTCCCACGGATGACTTGAGCGTCATCAATGTGGAGTCCGCGGGAGCGGCGGGCTTTCGCGATCTGCTGGTGCCGGGAATTCTCGGCGCCGCGGATCGGCCCTTTGGCGCTTTTCATGTGTTCACCATCCGCTCGCGTATTGGCAAGAGTGGCACTGAACTCTTTCTGGATGGAATCAAGGCGGGAGAGCGGGAAAGGCTGGAGTCGCACATCGGGCTGGATCAGATCACCCTGGGTGCGCGGCGTTATTCGCATGACGCCGCCCAGCCTCCCTATGTGCAGGGCTTCTTCGCCGGCGACATGGCAGCCGTGCTGGTCTACAACCGCGCGCTTTCCGATCCGGATCGCGATCAGGTGGAGAAGCAATTGATGGGCAAAACGGCGACCTTGCATGCGCTCTCCGATGGATCGCAGGGACACGCGCTGGAGGTGCTGGAGAATCCCCCCATCGTCCAGATGCTGGTGCCGGGATTCACCGTCGAAGAGTTGCCGCTTCGCATCGGCAATCTGAACAACGTCCGCTACCGGGCTGACGGGAAAGTGGTGGCGCTTGGCTACGACGGGCGCATCCACCTTCTGAGTGACACGAATGGCGATGGCCTTGAGGATCACAGTGAGACGTTCTGGGACCAGAAGACCATGCGCGGCGCGCTGGGCATGGTGGTCTCTGAAAAAGCCGACCGTCATGGCAAAGGCGTCTTCGTCGCCAGCAAGGGCAAGGTCTCGTTTTTCCCGGATGTGAATGGAGATGATCGCGCTGACGAGGAGAAAGTCATCGCCTCCGGATGGAAGGAAACCTTCCACGGTGTGGACACGCTCGGCCTTGCCAGGGATCCGAAGGATGGCTCGCTCTACTTTGGACTTGGATGCACCAATTTCGCGGACGGATATCTCATCGACAGGAACACGGGCAAGTCAGGCTACGATGTGCACGGCATCCGGGGCACCATTCAGCGGTTGAGCGCGGACTTCACGCAGCAGGAAACCATCTGCAGCGGTGTGCGCTTCACCTGCGCGCTGGCCTTCAATCGCGAGGGTGATCTGTTCGCCACGGAACAGGAGGGCGCGACGTGGCTGCCGAATGGGAATCCGCTGGATGAACTGCTGCACATTGAACGTGGCAAACATTATGGTTTTCCGCCGCGGCATCCCAAGCATCTACCCGATGTCATGGATGAGCCCGCCGTGATGGAATACGGTCCGCAACACCAGAGCACGGTGGGCATGGTGTTCAACGAAGGCGTGAATGGCGGCCCTGCCTTCGGTCCAAAGATTTGGGAGGGAAATGCCATTGTCTGCGGCGAATCGCGCGGCAAATTGTGGCGCACGAAGCTGGTGAAGATGCCCACCGGATATGTGGCGCAGAATCATCTGCTCGCGTGTTTGGGCATGCTGCTGGTGGATGCTTGCGTTACCCCGCAAGGTGATTTGTTGCTGGCATGCCACAGTGGCCCTCCAGACTGGGGCACGGGGCCCGCGGGTGAAGGACGCCTCTTCAAGATTCGTTACACCGGGAAGCAATTGCCCCAGCCGGTGATGGCGTGGGCCTCCGCGCCTGATGAGTTCCGCATCGCCTTCGACAAGAAGCTGGATCCTGCGGATTGGGCGCAGGCACGGGACAAGATCCGCATTGAAGCGGGTCAGTTCGTGAGCGCCGGAGATCGCTTCGAGTCGGTGCGTCCGGGGTATCAGGTGGTGCGCGATCAGATGGCGAGTCCTCGTCGCTGGGTGGAGGTGCTTGGATTTTCCATGAGCCAGGATCAGCGCACGCTCATACTGCGCATGCCCAGGCAGACAGAGCCGGTGGGCTATGCCGTCACGCTGCCACTCCCGGAGAAGTGGAAGCAAAAGGGAGGTCTGGCGCAGAAGCCAGAGATGGACGTGGCGCTGACCTTGAATGGCGTACTGGCGAGCATCAAGGACAGCAACCATGAGGTGACGGAGGGTGTGCTGCCGCATCCGTCGCTCGCGGTTTCGCGACTGCTCTGCAGTGGCTCCGCGGACCACGGTGCGATCTTTGCGGCATCGACCACCGATGGGACGGCACTTTCACTGGATGCGCAGGTGGACTCATCCAATCCTTTCGTACCTGCCGTGCAACCGGGAGCGAAGCTGGACTGGGATGCATCGAAGGACGCGTTCGTGAACACGCAGTTCGCCGTGCGCAGTTCCGCGAGGGATGACGAGGTGAATATCTCGCATGACGTATCGCGGCAGGGCAGACTCAAGCCCATGTCGGTCACGGCGGTGAGAGCTGCGGCATTTCCTTCGGATGGACTGTACCTCGAAGGCTTGGGAAGACGGCAGACACTTGGAACACAAAGGGTTTTTGTACCATGGGCAATTGAATCAAAGAAGAAGGATGGAGGTGCAGGTCCGGCGCTGGCAAAGGTGCGTATCGATGTGAAAGGCAACTGGATGGAAGGCCGGCGGCTGTACTTCGACCAGGCGGCGTGCTTCACCTGCCACACCCTGCGGGGCGAGGGTCTCGCATTTGGCCCTGACCTCACGAATCTCATCCACCGTGATCGCGGCTCGGTCCTGCAGGACATCCTTCATCCTTCAGCGACCATCAATCCCGATC
>JAEYUU010000772.1 GCA_023429545.1 Verrucomicrobiota bacterium | reverse complement strand
CGTCTGGACAGCAATCTGGATGCCGGGAGCGTGAAGGATTTTCGGCAACTTCAGGCCAGTTGGAAGACAATGCCGGGGTGGGCGCTTTCGGCTGCTTACGGGCCATCAGGAGCTTGCACTCGAGCCCGCATGCTCCATGCTGCCGCTTCCATGTCCCAAGACGCCGAATCCTTCTACACAGCATCCTCCGCCCACCAATCAGCGGAACCCCCGAAAGGCCATACATACAAGCAGGCAGGAGTGGATATCCGCGAGGCGGCGGCTCTGGTAGGCGACATCGGACAACTGGTGAAGCGCACCCAGAAGCAGCGGCAGCTCGCGGGAGCCTTCGGCCTTTTCGCGGCGGCCTATGATCTGAGCACTTACAAGCATCCCGTGATTGTCACGGGTTGCGATGGTGTGGGCACCAAGATTGAGCTCCTCCTCAAGCACGACCTGCTGGAGAATGCCGGCAAGGACCTGGTTGCCATGAATGTGAATGACGTGCTGACCACTGGCGCGGATCCCATTCTTTTCCTCGACTACGTTGGCATTGGAAAGCTCGAGAAGGACAAGATTACCCGCTGCATCGCCGGCATGGTGGAATACCTCGAGGCCTGCGGTTGCATCCTGGCCGGCGGCGAAACTGCCGAAATGCCCGGCATGGTGCCAGATGGCGTCATTGAGTTGAGCGGCTTTGCCATCGGCGCCGCTGAGAAGGGCAGCCTCATCGACCCTACCACCATCCAGCGTGGGGACGTGCTGGTCGGATTCCCCAGCGCAGGTTTCCATGCCAATGGTTTCAGCCTGGTGCGCCGCGTCATTGAGGCGGAGAATCTGGAACTGACGGACGAGGAGTACCGCACCCTGCTGCTGCCCACCCGGCTGTATCATGAGGAGGCTGCGGCCTTGCGAAAGACTGTGCATAGTTTGCGGGCCATGTCCCATATCACCGGTGGTGGTCTGCCCGAAAACTTGGGACGCCTGATGGTCTTTGGAGGTCACGGCGCACATCTTCGTGTGCCGCGCTGGCAAAATCCCGTGACCCAAAAAATCCTCGCCCACGCAGACGAGAAGGACGCTTTCGACACTTTCAACATGGGCTTCGGCTGGGTGGCGATTGTGGCCAGGGAAGATGCGGACAAGGCGCTGGCATGCGGCCAGGGCAGCGTGGTGCTCGGAGAGATCGATGGCAGCGGCGAGGTGACGGTAGAGTTGATCTGAGGGTATTTGCGCAATTCCGGATCATTGTGGTACGTTTTGATGGTTATCCGCCGCAGTGGCGGTCCGCCATCGTCAGACGCGTGCTCGCAATCCATTCGCAACATCCATGAAAACGCTTCTTTCAGTCCTCGTCGCTTCCTTCGTGCTCGCCTCGGTGAGCTCAGCCGTAGAGCCGGTGAACAGCCAGTGCCCAGTCTGCGGCAAGAACGTGCGCCTCATCTTCCACAGCAACTTCAAGGGCCAGCGCGTGGCCTTCGCCACGGCGGAGTGCA
Source organism: Verrucomicrobiota bacterium (assembly GCA_023429545.1). GTDB lineage: Bacteria > Verrucomicrobiota > Verrucomicrobiia > Verrucomicrobiales > Verrucomicrobiaceae > Roseimicrobium. Next base: position 1,453 of record JAEYUU010000772.1, on the reverse strand, counting down.
AGGACAAGTTCGACAAGTCCCCCACGAAGTACTCCGTGAAGCCCAAATAAGCTGGTGGGAGCGACGATTTTTTCGCCAGATACAAGCCTGACATTCGTTTGTACTTCATGGAGCCCTGTCCGTCGACAGGGCTCGCGCTTCGAATACGTCAACCTGTGTACTCTGACCGAACCATGAAGACTCTTTTGACCATTGCAGCACTCGCCTTTGCCGTCTCGGCCTCCGCCGCGGAGCCCGTGAACAAGGAATGCCCCGTCGCCGGCAAACCTGCCAAGGCCAGCGTGACCACCAAGCACGAAGGCAAGACCGTGGCGTTCTGCTGCAACAACTGCAAAGGCAAGTTCGAGAAGGACCCCGCCAAGTACGCCGGCAACATCAAATAACAGGGGGATCTCCAAGTCCACGATACGGGAGGCGGGAGACCGCCTCCTTTTTGTGTTTTCCTGATAAAATCTTGTCGCACGGCGCTTCTTGTCCCGTAGAATTGTCAAATACCGGCTTTAGCGGCCGAACGTCCCAGTCTTCACCCCTTCAAACCACCCTGAAATTGAACATGAAGAAATTGCTCTGCCTCGCCTTTGCCATCTCTGGCATCGCCTCCGCTGCCCCTGTGAACAAGACCTGCCCTGTAGGCTCCCGTCCCGCGCGTGCAGACATCACCAGCACCTATCAGGGCAAGGAAATCGCCTTCTGCTGCAACAAGTGCAAAGCGAAGTTCGACGCGGAACCTGCCAAGTACGCTGACAAGGCGAAATAATCACCCGTCGGAACATTCCCTTTCTCCAAAGGCGGAAGCGTGATTGCGCTTCCGCCTTTTCTGTTCCCAGGTTCTTTTTCGGGCAGATTTCCCAAGGATTCTCCTCGCGGAAGGCGTTGTCCTGTTCCTTCTTTTTCCAGCCCGCATGTCCTTTCGAAAAGTTCTCCTGTCCCTCGTGTCACGTTCGCCCCTGGTGGCAGCTCTGTTTCTGCTGAATTCCTGCCGCAGTCCCGAGCCCGTGTGGAATGATGACGGCAGGCCCATGACAGACCTCCGCGTCCTCCGGCACCGCAACCGGCCCAGCGTGGCACTCGATCGCGGCGTAAAACTGTACGCGGACAGCATCAACTACACGAGCAAGCGCCGCCGCACCGGAGAAGCTGCGGGAAGGGTGTTCCTGGATGTGGAACCTTCAGCCCGCTACAAGTGGATGATCGAGCACGGCTACGGGGACCGGGCCACCTTTGACCGGCGCGCCAGCGTCGTCGTCCTTGGCGGCAAGCCCATGCTGGAGCGCGAGCACATGACCATGATCGCCACGGAGGACTACACCACCATGCATGTGCAGTGGTTTGGCCCCACGGCACATGTCCATGTCGAGGGTCCCACGCGTACTGACTTTGCCAAGTCTCACCCCATCCCTCCTGATGCCTTGCCCCCGCGTACGCCGCGGCCGCCCGCGCCCCCCCCCAACCC
>JAEYUU010000742.1 GCA_023429545.1 Verrucomicrobiota bacterium | reverse complement strand
CACCCATGGCGCGCAGCGCGTTGAAGTGCGGCAGCGTCAGCCCCAAGGCTCCCAGTGTGCCCGCCTGGAGAAAGTCGCGACGCGATACGCCATCGCAGGTGGTGATGGATCCCTTGCCGGAAAACTTGAACATGAGGTGGGGGAACGGAGTTGGAAACGCGGACCGGGTGAGCTGGCCCAAACACAGGCTGTCTTTTCAGACCATGATTATACGGTATCCCTCCCCCCTTATGAATGGAAAAAGTGCAGTGTAGCATGGACTATCCTGCTGGCCTTTTTGCTTCATCCAGAGACAGAAAGAAACCGCCTTGGGATGCCAGGGCGGTTTCTGAAGTCGAACGTTTCAGCCTCGCAGGCGCTTATTTCAGGAAGCTGTTCAGCATCCAGAGCGTCTTCTGGTGGAACTGACGGCGCTTGATCGCCATGTCCTGCGTTTCCAGATCATCCGCCTCTTGCGCGGCGGACTCCACCGCCTTGCAAGAGGCGGAGGCTTTCTCGTGACCCTCGATGAGGTGTGCCACGAAGTCCTTGCCCGGCAGACGACCCGCGGGAAGTGGCGTGATATCGGACAGGCGCGCGAGACGCTCGAGTCCGCCGACGGCATAGCTGCCCAAAGCACGCACGCGCTCGGCGATTTCGTCCACAGCGGCAAAAAGATCCTCATACTGCGTCTGGAAGGCCGAGTGCAGTTGGAAGAAATCAGATCCCTCCACGTTCCAGTGAGCGAGATGGGTATCCGCCATCAGGCTGTAGCTGTCCGCGAGCAGTTTGTTCAGGGCCGTCACCACGGGATCGGCGGCCACTCCTTGTGAAATAGTTTTGGTAGCCATAGGTTTCTCCTCTGTATCGTGATTGAACCTCGTCATGGAGGTGTGCATCGCAAGTTCTTTTTCCGCCGTAATGAGTGTGCTACGATTGCAATGTTATGGCCAGGACCCTTTGCGAATGGAAGAAGAGTGAGATCGTGGACGATCTTGAGGACCTGGCTGAGATTGTGCGCGATCCCCGCTACGTCTGCCGCAAGTGCGCAAGGGCTGCACATAAGGACAAGCACCTCTGCAAGCCCCTGCCATTGCCGCGTGACCCTTCACGCGAGCATGACGAGCATCAGCACATGGAGACTGCCGATTAATCACTCTACCGGGGCACTCGATGCCCAATAAATCTGATATCGTGTTGGTATCATGATATGAGAGTACCTGATTCAATCGTGGGCAAAGACGTCGCTGCTCCCGGGCCGCAGTGGCCACGAGATGTCACCCCAGCGCTCGCTTTTTGCCGCCGCAAGCGGGCCGTTTTTTCTGTGTTGCCTTGCGGCTAGTCCACAAGGCGCGACATCTCGCACCGAGCCGTCTCAGTGAGGCTCAGGCAATCACCAGATCTTGCTCCACCACCTCCGGCACTCCGCTCCAGGCGAAGACCACCTCAATGCTTTCCCAGGAACCGGCTGTTTCCTGCCACTCCCATTCCCTATGACGACACGCCTGCACGAGGCGGCGGAAATCTCCAAAGCCAAGCTCTAAAGGCTGCCACCCTGCATCGCCGGTGCGCACCATGATTTGCTTCTCCAGCCAGTTGCGCAGGCGGAACTGCGCCATGTAACAGACCGAGCCGCACACCTTCTTCATGCGGCAGAAGGCTTCCACGGCACTCCGGGCAGTTCCTTGCCTCAGCAGGACGGCGATCATGTCCAGGACCGCATCGCTCTTGACCGGATCGGAAGCCACATCCTCATGCGCCAGCAGCGACCAGAGCTGCGCAAGACCCACGAAATGAGGGTGCTGCGTGCTGGAGATGCCAATGGAGGCCTGGGTGGTCGTCAGAATCATCTGAAGAATAATACTCCTGAAACTCAGTCTCAGTAGCAATTCTTTCATTTTCCGTTCAAGTCAATTGGATTTTCCCTTCGCCGCGCGCCTCATTCAAGGTCAGCTACGACATCGCAGGGCATTGTGAGCCCTCGCCGAGATGTACCGCGCTCAGATGGACGCGCACCGAGGTCCGTGGATGGCGTCATCCACATCTGTTGGTGGTCTGCGCAATCCCGGTGTGCGACTATTGCAGATTCTGCGAGGCGCTCCGCTTGGACTTCAGCACGACGCCAGGGCCATTCACGGTGGCGGGAGCGGAGTACAATACCTTCTCACCCGATTGGAAATGCTGCACGTGGCGCTTGGCGGGCGCTGCGGGTGCGGGAGCAGGGGAATCGGTGGAAACGGAGGCCACGCGCCGCGTGGGAACGGGTGCTTCGGTGGGGGATGTGGTCCGGTGGCTGGCAGTGGCCGATGTCCTGGTATTTTGTGCCATCAGAGGCCCTTCCTGTTCAAGCTGCTTGGGGGGAGTCAGCATGATCGGAGGACGGTCCCCGGCTGGCGTCTGGACTGGCACTGCGGTGGGGAGGGTGGGAACAGCGGCAGGCAAACCCGTGGTCACGACCGTCACGCGAGAGCCGATGGGCAGGCGGCTGAACAGGTCGATCACATCCTTCGACTTCATGCGGATGCAGCCGTAGCTGACCGGCTTGCCGATGTTCACCTCTTCGGCCGTGCCATGGATGTAGATGCAGCGGGCGTAGGCGTTCTGGTTCTCTTTCTCCAGACCACGCAGCCAGAGGATGCGGGAGACGATGGGATCGCGTCCCGGGGCGTTCGGCTTGATCACTTCGCCCGTCCAGTTGCGGCTCTTGAAGACAGCCCCGGGAGGCGCTCCTTGACCGATCTTGGCCACCACTTCATGAGTACCCAGAGGCGTGCCAAATTTTCCAGGCTTGTCATTGTTACCAAACTTGGAGGTGGAAACAGGATACGTGCGGGTCACTTTCCCCTCCTTGTTGTACACAGCGAGCTTCTGGTCCTTCACACTTACCACCACATCCGCGTGCTTGCTGGGCTTGGGTCCACTGGCGCACTGGCTCAGGAGTGCCGCCGTACCGACAAGAACGCCGCACCTCAGGGCGGTAGCGAGACGACGGAGGCGAAGGGCGTGGCAGTTCACGGAAGGTTCGCGGCTTGACATTATAATTTAACAAATCTTAAACGTTATTGCAACTGCCATAAATGGCAGTAGCACGAAATATACACCACTCCCTAGCGGATTTCGTGCCGTGAGCCCTTACCAGACACAAAAGGTGCCCGTCCGTTGGATTTTTCCATCCAGACCGCGCATTTTCTTTAGAATTACGCGATGGCCGGATCCGAGGTGGACTCCTCATCCTGCTCGGGAGGGGAGGATGGCGGCAGGGTCCAGGACGGCAGATTGACCCATTTGCTTACGCTGCCGAGCACCACGTAGAGGAAGCCGAACTGGAACATCGCCAGAAATGGGATGCTGATCCACTGACCTTTGCTCACGGCGGCGAAGACCAACCATGAGAAGTAGGCTGCGAACGCCACTTCCAGCCAGAAAGTGATGGAACGGGCCGCCTTGTACTTGCTGCGCCGGCGGGTGGGGGCGGCCTGCTGGCCGTACTTGGGTGTGCGAACGAAGTCAGACTGCCTGTTGAACAGCGCTTCGATGACCGCCTTGCCATTGTTGATGCTCATGCCAATCCCCAGCGCCAGCAGCAGCGGCAGGTACGGCAGGGCACGCAGCCAGCCCCATGGACGCTGGGCACCCTGTGCCGTGAGGTAGAACACGATGACCGAAAGAGAAGCGAAAAGGAAGACCGGGATGTCGAGCAGCACCGTCTTCATCCACGTGGTCTGGAACATGAAATTGGCCGGATACACCAACACCAGCACGCCAAACATGAGCAAGTAGGCGAAGTTCGCGCCGAGATGCGCCGTGGCCTCGATTTTGATTCCCAGCGGTTCTTCACTCGTCCAGACCTTGGTAAACACCTTCTTACACACCTGGATGGAACCCTTGGTCCAGCGGTGCTGCTGGCTCTTGAAACCATCCATGTCCGGGGGCAGTTCCGCGGGGACCACGACGTCCTTCAGATAGATGAAACGCCAGCCCTTCATCTGGGCGCGATAGCTGAGGTCCATGTCCTCGGTGAGCGTGTCGTGCTCCCAGCCGCCTGCGTCGGCGATGCATTGCTTGCGCCACATGCCGGCGGTGCCGTTGAAATTGAAGAAGTGACCGCTGCGGCTGCGCCCGGCCTGCTCCAGCACGAGGTGGCCGTCGAGCATCATGGCCTGCAGGCGGGTGAGCAGGCTCTCCTTTTCATTCAGGTGTCCCCAGCGAGCCTGCACCATGCCCACTTTTGGATCCGTGAAGTGGTGGATGAGTTGCTTCAGTAGTTCCGGCTGCGGGATGAAGTCCGCGTCAAAAATGAGGAGGTAGTCGCCCTTCGCCGTGGGAGATGCGGCCTCAAGTGCTCCCGCCTTGAAACCGGTGCGATCCGTCCGGTGGCGGTATTCCACATCGAATCCCTGCTTGCGCAGCCGTTCCGTCGCTTCTTCGCACACCGTGACGGTTTCGTCCGTGGAGTCATCCAGGATTTGGATCTGCAGCTTGTCCTGGGGGTAGTCCAACTGCGCCACGGCGTCGAGCAGGCGCTCGATCACATGCATCTCGTTGTAAAGCGGGAGCTGTACGGTTACGAGAGGCAGTTCTTCGAACCGGCCCATGGGCTTTGGCTCTTCCTTGCGATGTTTCCCATACAGCCAGAGGATGCGCAGGCGGTGGGCGCCAAAGACGCTCAGGCCGGCAAAGACCGCCACGTAGCAGGCGAGCCAGAGCGTCACATTCCATTCAGACATACTGGATAATAGGGGCAGGGAAAAAGGTGGGTGGTAGCATGTTCATGGCAGATTCACCGTCAAGCAGCATTTCCGGCGCAACAATTCCCTCGTATGCAAGGAGAAAGCACGAAGCATGCGAGATTTCGCCCTTTCTCACCGGGTGATGGTATTCGGTGAAGACCATTCGCTGCTGGAATTTCCCCCGAAACGCGTTTAACTTTTCCGAACGGTCTTCCCCGCCCCGTCCCCTTGCTCATGCGACTTTCGTTCTCCGTCTTCCGCCGCGTACTAATGCTTCCGGCCCTTCTGCTTGCCCTCGGTGCCACCGTTGAGGGGCAGGACAAGAGCGGCAGGGTTTCCAAGACCAAAGAAGACAAGCCCAAAGTGCCGGAGGCTCTCGTGGGAGATGAGCACGTGCGGGAGGAGTTCGGCATCAATGAGTTCACGACTCCGAGCATCCGGAAGGTGTTCGATTCCCTCGATGCCCTGGGCACGCTGCCGTATGATCAGCTCAAGCGTCCCATCTCGGACAAGGCTCCCAGTGACCGTGTGCTGCTGGCCCTGGGGCTTGGCACGTTGATAGGCGACGGATTCCTCGTCGTGCAGTGCGAGAAGATCGAGGAAATGGAAAATGTGGGCCGCGCCATTCTCAAGTATGCCAAGGCACTGGGCGCCGGTCTCCGCATCAACAAGCACAGTCAGAGCCTGCTGGAGAACAGCCTCAAGGGTGACTGGGACAAGCTCCGCGCCGAGCTGGCCTCCACTCAGGCCGATGTAGAGGGGGAGATGGTCCAGTTGCGTGATGCGGATGTGGCGCACCTGATTGCCCTGGGCGGCTGGTTGCGCGCTTTTGAGATTGCCACGGAGGCGGTGGCCACCAGCTACAGTGAAGACAAAAGTCGTGCCTTGGGCAGATCGGATGTGGTGGAGTATTTCCTCGGCAGCCTGGAGTCCCTGCACCCGGATGTTCAGGCCCAGCCGCATCTTCAGACCCTGCATGATGGCCTGGAGGCCATGCTTCCCATTCTCGATGTGCCTGAAGGCAAGGCCTTCACCCTCGACGAAGTGAAGGACCTCCGCGAAAAGGCCCACCTGCTCGCCCGCGTGGTGCAGCAGGAACTGCCGAAGAAGTAAAGGCTCGGGTATTTATTGCACACCTGCCCGCACCAGCACGGCGCCGTAGTGTTGCATGATCCAGAGCGCCGCGGCGACAATGGCCAGTGACGCTCCGCCGATAAGGAGGATTTCACCTGCCTTCACCAGGGCGATCGTTCCCCGGCTGATGCCAATGTCCTCCAAGGTGGCGAACTCCCGCCGACGCAGCCGGAAAGACAGGGCAAAAACGAGAATCACAATAAGCACCACCGCCGTGCCCAGCACCAGGAGCAGCACCAGCGCAAAACGCTCCGCCTGCACCAGCGTGGCCAGCAGCGCATCCATCTCCTGAGGTGGTTGCACCAACTGCAGACTGTTGTCGGTGCCGTTCTCAAATTTCCCAAGCAGGAGCGCCTTCGCCTTGGCGTCCTTTGGGATTACCAGCACGCCGCTCAGGGGATAGGCGTCGGAATCCCCATGGAAATGGAATCCGCCAATGTTGGCGTCCGTGACCTCCGCGTACATGCGCACCGCCTTGCTGCCCACCACATTGCCCTCCTGCTTCTCCTGAATCTGGCTGGCGTCAGTCACCTTCACGAGATCCTCGTGGCCGTGCGCGATGCCCTCGATGAGCCATGCGGTCTTCACATCCACGAAGATGGCCTGATCATCCGCAGTGTGATTCTCCGCGAGGATGCCGGTGATACGCATGTTTAGTGGATACACGCCTGCGAGGTCAAAGACCTGCTCGGGTGAAGACATGATGAAACTTCCGGGCCGCAGGTTCCGGCGGCGCGCCACTTCCGCACCCACCACACAGTCACCGAGTCGACCCATCAGATGGCCTTCGGCCAGGGAAATGCCGCGATAGGAGAAATAGTCCAGCGAGGTGCCGACAATGGGCGCTTCCTGTGAGTGAAACTTCACCAGCAGCGGAATGGCCTGCCCCAGTTCGGTGTCACGCACCAGCCTTGCGCTCTTCGCGGGGATGGCGTCCACCCCCTGCCGGCGAAAATAGAGTGCGTTCAGGGTAAGTTCCAGCGCGCTGCCTTTTGCCCCCAGCACCAGCGGCGTGGCCTGAGCCCGGGCACGCCATTCCTGCTGGGCGATCCGCAGCAGGGTGCGCACGGCCAGCGGCAGAGCCAGCGTGAGTCCCAGCGCTAGGGCGAGCAGCAGGGTGCGGACACGATGGTGCGCCACATAGCGCCACGCCAGGTAGAGACTTCCCGAAAGACTCATGACGTCCACGCCTCCACATTCACGGTGCGATCCAGCGTGGACATGAGCCCCGCGTCGTGGGACACCATGATGAGCGCCGCCTGCTTCTCCTTCACATGGTGTATCAGGAGATCCAGCACCGCGGAGCCGCGCTTGGGATCCAGCGCGGATGTGGGTTCGTCCGCCAGCACCAGCCGGGGCTCATGAACCAGGGCGCGCGCGACGGCCACACGCTGGCGTTCCCCCTGGGAAAGCTGACCTGCGAGATGCAGCCAGTGCGGCGCGAGATCGAGCCTCTCAATGAGCTCGCGCGCCCGGTGCTCATGCCCGGGTGCGAGATCTCCCGCGAGCCGCAGCGGCAGCAGCACGTTGTCCCGCACGCTCAGGTAATCCAGCAGCGCAAAGTCCTGGAACACAAGACCCATCTGCTGCCGGCGCAGGACACGGCGGGCCGATGTCGTGATGCGGGTCAGCTCCTCTGACAGCAACGACAGTGAGCCGGTCTGAATGGGAAGGATGCCTGCGAGCAGCTTCAGCAGCGTGGTCTTGCCCGTACCACTGGGCCCGCTCAGGGCCACGGTTTCTCCCTCCGTGACGTGAAGCTCCGGCACGCGCAGCGTGAATCCGCCGGAGGGATAGGAGAAATGCAGGTCGCGCGCGTGGAGCATGCCGGGATGAAACACCATGCCGCAAACGCGGCAAGTGGAGGTAAGTCTTACGAAAGCTCCAGCGAAAGGTCCACCGAGTGCACCGAATGCGTCAGCGCTCCGGACGAGATGTAGTCCACCCCGGTCGCGGCGATTTCTGCGATGCGCTCCAAAGTGATTCCGCCGCTGGCCTCCAGCTCGACGCGGCCATTCACTATCTCGACCACCTTCCGCATGGTATCAGTGCTCATGTTGTCCAGCAGGATGACATCCACGCCACGCAGGTCGAGGAAGCGCTTCACCTGGGCCAGGGTATCAGCTTCCAGTTCCACGCGCATGCTGGGATGGTCCGTCTTCACGGCCTCGATAGCGGCCTGGAGATCGGCCTGGGCATCATCCGCCAGGAGGTGGTTGTCTTTTACCATGGCCATGTCGTAGAGACCCATGCGGTGGTTCGTGCCGCCGCCACAGACCACTGCGTGCTTCTCAAGCCAGCGCCAGCCCGGCGTGGTCTTCCTGGTGTCCAGGATGCGCGCGGCGTGTGGTTTCGCTGCCTCTACATAGCGCCGCGTCTGGGTGGCCACGCCGCAGAGGCGCTGGAGGAAGTTCAGCGCGGTGCGCTCCGCGGTGAGAATGCTCCGGGTGGAGCCTGCAATCTGGAGCAGGGTATCCCCTTTCCCGAAGGGCTCGCTGTCATCCCTGGCCACCCTAACGGATAGCAGGGGATCCACCTGGCGGAACACTTCCGCGGCCACCTCGATGCCTGCGGTGACTCCGTCCTCCTTGGCGAAGATGCGGGCGCTGGTGGTGGCATCCTCCGGCACGAAGTATTTTGAGGTCACATCACCCGGCCCCACGTCCTCCATGAGGGCGAGCTGAATCAACGTGACAACAGAGAGCGGGAGTTGCGTGTCAGACATGGTGGGGTGAAAATGCGCACGTTTGGCGGATTCACCGCGATTTCATCATGAATTCGTGCGGCATTCTCATGATTTCCATTCTGTCACACCATATCAGGCTCTGACAAGCTCCTCCGACTCTGCCGCCTCCATCCATGTCCGACCTGCCCCTATCCAATCCCCCGCGCCGCCGTCGGCGTGGGCTGCGCATCCTCATGATGCTGCTGCTGATTCCGCTGCTCATGGGCCTGGTGGCGGTCGCGGTGGCGGTCATCATCTATGGGAACATGGCGAAACAGTATGATCTCGCCAAGTTGGGCGAGATGAAAGAGCGCTCAGTGATCCAGGATGTGAAGGGGCGTGAGATTGGCAAGCTGCATGGTGAGATCCGCGTGGTGGTGCCGCTCTCCCAGGTCTCCAAACATTTCACCGACGCCCTGCTCGCACGCGAGGATGCCCGCTTCTATGACCACGGCGGCGTGGATTACATCGGCGTGGCACGCGCGGCGATGCGCAATGTGAAAGACAAGAAAACGGTGCAGGGCGCAAGCACCATCACCATGCAGCTCGCGCGCAACAGCTTCGACGGGCTGAATGAAAAAACGCTGCACCGCAAGCTGGTGGAGGTGATGCTGGCGCGCCGCATCGAGGCGGAGAAAACGAAGGACGAAATCCTCGAGCTGTATGTGAACCGCATCTTCTTCGGCAGCGGGCTGTACGGCATCGAGCGCGCTTCCAAGGCATACTTTGGCAAGAGTGCCTCCCAGCTCACCGCGGGGGAGGGGGCCATGCTGGCAGGCATCATCCGCAGTCCGAATCGTTTCTCGCCATTCCGCAACTGGAAGGGCGCTCTCGTGGAACGCGACGATGTGCTGGGCCGCATGGTGGTGAAGGACATGATCACCCAGGCAGATGCCGATGCCGCCAAGAAGGAGGAGATTGCCGTGGTGGCGCAGCCGCTCGTCGGCACGCAGGATAACTATCCGATGGAAGCGGTGCGCCGTGACCTGGAACTCATCCTGGAAGAGTCGGAGATTGAGGACGGTGGTCTCATCATCCACACCACGCTGGACATCGATGTGCAGGCCGCGGCCGAGCAGTCACTGGAAAAGCGCCTGACGGAAGTGGAAAAGCAGAAGGGATACAAACATCCCACCAAGGCGCAGTTCGACGCGGCCTGGGATGGGGTGAGCGAGCCGACCCAGACGCCGTACGTGCAGGGCGCCGTGCTCATGCTCAACAATCACACGGGCGGCATTCTCGCGGTGGTGGGAGGGCGCAGCTATCCGCAGAGCCGCTTCAACCGCGCGTTGCAAGGTAACCGGCCCATCGGCTCCACCATCAAGCCCTTCATCTACGCCACTGCCTTCATGCACGGCCTGCTGCCCGGCTCGCTCGTGGAGGACGCGCCCATGCGTGAGGGTGAGTTGCGCGATGGAGATGGCTACTGGAGCCCGGGCAATGCGGATGGAAAGTTCCTCGGCTTCCAACCCGCGTCGGTGGGGCTCGTGCGCAGCCGCAATGCCATGACCGTGCGCGTGGGCAACTTTGCCGGGTTGGACAGCGTCCTCATGACGCTGCGCGACACCGGATTGGGCGAGCCTGAGATCCGCACCCCGCAGATCTACATTGGCAACATGGGCACCAGTCTGAAGTCACTCACCAGTGCTACCAGCGTCTTTGCCAATCAGGGCATCCGCCGTCGCCCCTTCCTCATCTCGAGTATCACGGACGCCGCGGGCGAAGTCATCTACTCAACGCCCGTGCTGGAGAGCGAGGGCATGCCTGCCTCCGCCGCACTGATGACCGCGCGTCTCATGGAAAAGGTGATGGACCAGGGCACCGGCGCGCCCGCCCGCAGGGAATACGGCTTCAAGGAGAAGGCTGGTGGCAAGACCGGCACGACGAATGACTACAAGGATGCGTGGTTCGTGGGCTACACCAGCGAGGTCACCTGCGGGGTGTGGGTCGGGCTCGACCAGCCGGATACCATTGCCCCGGGTGGTTATGGCGGGAAACTCGCCCTGCCCATCTGGGCGGACACCATGAATGCCGCCGTGGCCCACGGCTACCAGCAGGAGGTGCCCCAAGCTGAGCCGGTGCTCGCGCGGGTCAATCTCTGCCGCCTCACCGGCCTTCTCGCCACGGATGGCTGTGCCGCCGCCGGGCATGCTTATGCCGATGATCTTCCCGCCGACATGGTGCCCCCCGGTTACTGCAACGCCCACGGTGGCGGCGTGATCGTCCAGAGGCGTCAGGGGGACAGCAAGCCGGGGTTTTTCAAGCGGGTGTTTGGCGGGTTGTTCAAGTAGGAATTCTGTGCGACTCCAAGCTTCTCAATTGTTGTGAACGGCAAGTCCCATTGGCCGTCAGAATGCTTGGCACTTCATCTCTTCTCCCATGCACATTCTTGAACAACTCGGCGTGGCGCTCGGGCTGGCGACGCTGGCCGGGGTGAACTTGTATCTCACGGTCTTCCTCACGGGTCTCGCGGTGCGATTCGATCTGCTGCACCTCTCGCAGCAACATCAGGCGCTGGAAGTGCTGGGGCATCCCGTGGTGCTCATCGTAGCCGGGCTTCTTTTTGCCATGGAGTTCCTGGCGGACAAAATTCCCTGGATCGACTCGCTGTGGGACAGTGTGCATACGTTCATCCGTCCAGTGGGCGGCGTGCTGCTGGGG
>JAEYUU010000674.1 GCA_023429545.1 Verrucomicrobiota bacterium | reverse complement strand
GCATGCTGGCGGGCCTGGTTTTGCGCGCCTCCTCCATCTTCCTGGTAAGCTCCGGGCCGAGGTTGTTGGTGCCACGATGCCCCACGGCACTCACCACCTCCTCATCGATGAGCCGCGTCTCTGACGGTACGCGGGTGTGCCACACCACGCTGAGATAGACGCGGCCACCGCTGATAACCGGGCTGCTGTGCCCACCGTCATGGTCGCTAGGAATGGAGCCGCTTTCCCAGATGGGGGTCAGCCCGCTTTCGGGGAGAGAAGCAGCAATGGGCGTGGAGTCATCGCTGATGCCATTGCGCTGCGAGCCGCGCCACTGGTTCCACTCGGCGTGGAGCGGCATCGCGGTGGCGGAGAGGCACGTGAAAACAGCAAGGGGGGCAAGGCGGCGCAGCATGGTGGAACTGGAGGTAACCATGCCAACGATGCGCTTTCGCCCCCTCTTGCACGGGAGAACACAGGAAGTGATGCCCGTGGTCTCCCTGATGTGCGGGTCGGGCTAGCTCGCGAACTCGGCGATGACTTCGATCTCGACCAGCGCCCCGAGTGGCAGCTTCGCCACCTGGATGGTGGAGCGCGCGGGCTTGTGGCCTTCAAATCCAGCTTCGTACAGCGGGTTCACCTTGGGAAAGTCTGCCATGTCCTGAAGGAACATCGTGGACTTCACCACATGCTGAATGGAGAGACCCGCGCCACCGAGCACGGCCTTGATGTTGGCGATGACCTGCCTGGCCTGGCCTTCCACATCAGTGGCCTCGATCTTGCCCGTGGCAGGGTCAATGGGGATCTGGCCGGAGCAGAAAAGCAGATTGCCGGTGCGGACCGCCTGGGAGTAGGGACCGACGGCTGCGGGAGCGCTGGGAGCGGAGATGATTTGCATGGGGAGATGAAATCAACGGTGCCGGGTCAAGAGTCAACGGTCAAAAGACAGCACCCTTGATCATCGACCCGTATCCGTAGCAGTTACCCGCCCATCACCTCGGTGGCGATGATCTCCCACTCGGCATCGATGTCCCCCCGTCCGCGCGCTGGCTTGCGCGCCTTGGCGTACCAGTAGCCGGCGTTGCCGACGTCCCCCTCAATCAGATGCAATAGCGCATGGATCCATGATCCCATGGCAGTGTGGATGTCCTGCGCAATTTCGTGCGCTTCATGCCAGTTGCCCTTCTTCGCATGCCACAGGGCCTCCGCCGCCGGAGAAAGCCCGGCGGGCGGCGCGGCAGCGGACGTGGCGGATTGGGCGAGCGCGGCTGCGGTCATGCCGAAACTCATGGCAGCACCAAGCGCCTGCCGCAACAGAATCCCTTCCTCACGGAAAGCTTGAATCCCTCACGCCTCGTGAGCGCTACTCCTTCGCCAGAGGGAGACCGTTCTTGTCGCGGAAAGTACCCATGGCGATCATGACGATGTCGATCAAAGCCCAGACACCGAGACCACCGCAAGTCAGGAGCTGCAGAACTGCCGTGCCGGTCTTGCCTACATAGAAGCGGTGCCCACCTAAGGCGCCCAGGAATATTGCCAGAAGCAGCGCGGGAAGGAATTTCTTGTCGCTCATGGATTTAGGAGTGTTGGTGTGAGGCACAGACTGAACGCACGGAGTCTGCCAAACTCCGGGGAAGTGTCACGTTTTTTGTGCGTATGGCAAAAAGTCGATCTTGTGGAAATAGCCCCGCCTTGCTAAGTATTTCTTTAGCGGTCTATGAAGAGCGAGGCCACCAGCATCTTTCCCAGCACGCGCTGGACTCTCATCGCACGCCTGAAGGCGCCAAAGACCGAAGAAGCACTCCGGGCTTGGGACGACGTGTGCCGCGCCTACTGGAAACCAGTTTACGCCTACATCGGCAGACACGTCGATGGCCGGAACGATTCAGACGATCTGGCCCAGGAATTTTTTTGCATGTTGATTCGGGAGAATCTGCTGAAGGACGTGCATGCTGCCCATGGAAAACTGCGCGCATGGATGCTGATGCTCCTCAAGCGGTTCCTGTGTGACACGTGGACGCGTTCCCAAGCGAAGAAGCGTGGCGGCCACCTCACGCGCGTGAGTGTGGAGGATGATGATACTCCACAGGGATTATTTCAGGAGGCTCCGGATGACACTGCGCTTTTCGATCGGCAATGGGCCTTCACCTTGATCGAACGTGTTTTTTCACGCCTTCGTGACGAACATCGAAATCCCGTGCGGAAGAGAACCTTGGAGGCGCTGCTCCCCCTGCTTCTGAACACACCACCGGGAGCCGTGCGCGAAGTAGCTCGGCAGCAGGGCATGGAGGAGGGCACGGTGAAGGTGGCACTCCATCGCCTGAGGCATCGCTTCGGGGTCTTCCTCCGGGAAGAGGTGGCAAACACGGTGGACTCAGAAGACCAGATTGATGAGGAACTGCGGCACCTGCTCAAAGTGATCTCCACCTCCTAGCGGAGCAATGTGCGCGCGCACTGTAACCATTCACCCCTGATTCAAGATGCACCCAGTGAAAGGAGGTCCGGATTCAACCGCCGGACCACTGTGCCATGAATCAGGTGTTCTCGTCTCCCCGTCTTCTGTGTCGCGTGAGTTTGCCGGTCATCACCCTGTGCCTTGCAGCCTGCTCGACAAACACACCCCAATTCCCCACGCCGCCTCCCACTGCCTCGGTGCTCTATCGTGCAAAGCCAAATGTCGCACACACCGATCCTCCGGGACCTCACACTCCCCTGAATCCGGAGCCTCCGAAGACTCTTGCCGAAGCAGCCCTCCTCCCCGTGGCCCGGGGCTTGGCCGTCACCGGGAGGACCGCACTCGTGCCGATCGCCCTGGGTGGAGGATTCATGGCGGGCAGACCCGATGCCTCGATGGCCATCATCGAGGCGGCGCTCACCGAACCTCTGCCCTGACGGCTGCCTTCAGGCTCCGGCCCTGCCGCCGGAGCCTGGAGACACTCCCACGCTGAAGCGTGCCCCATTCCGGCATGGACAATCCCTCTCCCATCGACGGCGCCGCCACTTGTCCGGTGTGTGGCAATGCCGTGCCCGAGCAGGCGCCGGAGGCCATGTGCCCTGCGTGCCTCATGAAGCTGGCAACGCCTGATGGAATCGATGGAACGCCACCGGGGATCTGCCCTCCATTGGAAGAGCCGCGCATGGCCACCACATCATTCACGGCGGGTGCCAGGGTGGGAGCGTACGAGATCCTTCATGAGATCGGACGCGGCGGCATGGGCAAGGTGTATGAGGCGCGCCACACGGGGCTGAACCGGAAAGTCGCCATCAAGATCCTGCCGTGGGCGGATTTTGCCTCACCGGAGCAGTTGGAGCGATTCCGCCGCGAAGCAGAGGCGGCGGCCCGCCTTCAGCATCCCAACATCGTCACCGTGCATGAATGGGGGCATCATGAAACCTGTCCTTTCATGGCCATGCAACTGGTGGAGAACGCCAGGAGCCTGGCGGATGAGATTGCCGGTGGGCCGCTGCCGATGCGGCGCGCGGCCCAGGTGATCGCCACTGTCGCAAGGGCGGTGCATTTCTCGCACCAGCATGGGATCCTGCATCGGGACATCAAGCCGGGCAATATTTTGCTAGATGGTTCTGGAAATCCACTGCTGGTAGACTTCGGACTGGCAAGGCTCGATGATGCCGCCTTTTCACTCACCCGATCAGATCTGGTATTCGGCACGCCGGGCTACATGTCTCCGGAGCAGGCTTCGGGCGACGATCTCAGCACGGCTTCAGATGTGTACAGCCTGGGAGCCGTGCTCTATGAGGCGCTGAGTGGAAAACCGCTTTTTCGAGGAAGGACCGTGGCAGAAACCATGCGCCAGGTGATGGAAAGGGAGCCCCAGCCATTACGGGTGGCCTGCGGATCCATGGAT
>JAEYUU010000583.1 GCA_023429545.1 Verrucomicrobiota bacterium | reverse complement strand
GAAATGGGGGATTCGTATTCTGTCTCACTATGGATCTGGAACGGCATGCCCAATGATGGTCGCGACGTGAGCGGCTGGTTCTATTCGCGCGATCACAATCACGGCCTCAGTGCTTACGGTGAGCATCTCGGCGTGGGAGGGAAGAGCGGCAACACCGGCCGGCTCGTTTTCCAGGGTGATACGGCACTTGCCGGAAAGACCGAAATCCCCCGATGGACATGGCAGCATGTGGTGTTGGTGCGTGCTGGCACCACCGTGCGTGTTTATCTGAATGGCGCTCTTGAAATCGAAGGTCAGGACAGGCCATCAACCATCACCGAATGCTTCTTCGGCGGAAGGAGCGACAATGATTCTGGATGGGAGGGACGGCTTGATGAGATCGCGGTGTTCGACCGCGCGTTGAGCGCTGATGAAGTGGCGAGACTCGGAGCAAGACCTTCGAAACAATGACGCCCAAGGCTGCATTTGAGGGTAGCTACTTCTGGGCAACATCACGCCCGATATCAATTCGATGATACCGGTTCGGCGCAAGCCGATCCAAAGTCACCTCCTTGCCGTCAGGCCAGGTGATGTGCACACTGACTTCATGTGGCACATCACCAAGGCCAAAGAGCAGCCGGCGATCGCCCTGGGCGGAGAATCCGCTGACGCACTGCACCTCGCGGGACTGCTTCGTCTCATGTCCCTGTGCATCCTTTTGGACAAGCTTCACGCGCGTGCCGATGGCATCGCGATTGGCCTTCACACCATCGCCACGAAGGTCGAGACCTATCCAGGTCCGGGGTGTCGGGAGGTCGTTCCGGTAAAGGGAGGAATTCTTGAACTGGTGGGTGATGAGGCAGTCCAGGTCGCCATCATTGTCGAAGTCCGCGAGTGCCACGCCGCGTGAGTTCCCCAGTTCAGGCATGCCGACGGCTTCCTGCACCTCGCGGAACTGCATGCCCGCATCGCTGCCCTGATTGAGCAGGACCTTGTTCTGCTGCCAGCCCCAGATGGCGCATCCGCGCAAGTCCGCCCATCGATCCGCATAGGCGTGCACCGAGGGGCCGCTGAGCATGATGAGCGTGGCCGTGTACCAGTAGTCCGGCGGGCGCGTGTACTGGCGATCAATCGAGTCGTCCACCATGCCATTGGCCTGCACGATGTCCTGCCAGCCGTCGAGATTGAGGTCGCCAATGCCTGCGCCCCAGCCGAACGCACGGGCGTTGAGAGCGCCCCGCTCCGTGGCCGTATCGGTGATGTGTGGCAGCATGGGATCCGTCGGATCGAATTCGACATGCCAGAGCAGGCTGCCCTCTGCCTGCAGTGGGGCGTGTACGTTGGAGATGTAGATGTCCGTGTCCCCCGTGTTCCGCAGATCGGCGATGCTCACGTTCATGCCCTTGTAGGTATCCCTCCCGATGCTGCCGAAGTGTTTGCCGATGATCTTGCGGAAGCGTTTTCCACCTTCGTTCATGTAGAAATCATCAGGGCCGAAATCATTGGCGATGTACAGATCGGTGCAGCCGTCGCCATTCACATCGGAGGCGCCCACCGCAAGACTCCAGCGTGTGCCGTCTAGCCCCCAGGTCTTGCTGTCCTGCTTCACGAAGCGGCCTTCGCGCGTGCCGAGGTACAGATGGTTTTCCCCTCCATTGGCGGCATCGTGCCATCCTTGGTGCATGAAGTGGAACATGCGCCGGTCTCCTTCGTACTCCGCATCAGGCAGTTTGAAAATGTTGAATGGAGCAGGCCGATCATAGCCCCGCAGGTAGGGCGTGAAACTGTTGCAGATCAGAAGATCGAGAATGCCGTCCCGGTTCGCGTCGAAGAAGGTCGCCGCCAGACTGACACTGTGCTCGCTCATGCCGGCTTCATGGGAGACATCAGTGAAGGATGCCTTTCCCGATGGCACGAGTGCATTGCGCAGCAATCGGCAGGGACCGTAGCCTGTGGTGATGAGCAGGTCCTGATCGCCATCATCATCATAGTCAGCGAAGGCAGCCCCGGCACTGAGTCCGTGTGTCTCGGGATGCCGGGACACTTCATCAAGCGCGGGCAGTGGCACACGCTCGAAGCGAAGACCGCCCAGGTTGCGATACAGAGCATTGCGATCTCCGGGTCGCTTCACTGGGTTGGTGAGGAAAAGATCCTGGAGGCCATCGTTGTCAAAGTCAGCCACGGCCACCGCATCCCCAACGCTGAGCAGCCACTTGGCGATGTGGCGCACCCGTGGATCAATCTCCTCAAGCACCGTGCCCGGCTCGGACTGCAGTCTGCTCTGGGCTGGCTCCACGCGGCTGAAGGTGAAGCCGGTCTCGCTGACATTGGGCGCGCGGAAAAACCACGAATGAAAGAGGAAGAAGCCCGCGACGAGCATGGCGGCAATGAATCCCGCGCGCTGAAGCCACCTGGGAGAGAGCAGCAGTGCGATCGCCTTCCCCCTGGTCTCGATGAGACGTCGGATATGCAGGTAGAGGAAACGGCCAGTCGCCAGGGTGAATGCTGAGTAGAAGAGCGTCTCGTACGAGCGCCGCCAATGGAAGAGGAAGTCGAGCGTCACCAGCGCTGCGGCCACCAGGATCTGGGGTCTGCGCCCCTCGGGCGACGTGCGCGGATCCGTGATCATGAAGAAGGTGAAGAGATACAGCGATGGCGCGCTGAAGGTGCCGTAGAGCAGTGTCACGGGCGGGAGATGATGCCGCAGCAGCCACGCGCGGAGGCAGGTCTGGATGAGATAAAAGACAAGGAAGGCACCCACCAGCCACTGGCGCTGCACGCGGAAAATAAAAAGCGTGAGTGCAGCGGTGATGATGAAGATGGGCAGGCCAATCCAGTGCCCCCACTGGTAGGCTGGCGCAGGCGCGTACAGATCACCGCCCACCAGCAGCGCCATGACCACGGCGAACATCGAGGGGTTGTACACATGGCGGCCGTTGAAGGTCAGCAGGTATTTGGAGGCCACCATCACGAAGACCGGGGGCAGCAGCAGCCAGAGGTTGTGCGAGTAGTTCAGCAGCAGTCCCAGTCCGCAGGAGCTGATGTAGGCGCTAAGGGGGGCGTAGCGGGAGGACTCACGGAACAGGCGGGCAAAGACCATCTCCAGAGCGCATCCCGCGGCGACCGTGAGGATGAGCTGAAGGGGGCTGCGATTGAAACCCAGCGTCGTGCAGCCGAGCACCGCGTAGAAGGTCAGGAGCGCGGCGAAAGGGTAGCGCGGATCGGTGCGGAGCGGCGAAGTAGGAGAAAGCAAGGACACGAGGAGTAGTGAATTGTAGCGCGCTTTTGTTGAATGGCGATGACAGCGAAGGTTCTGCTGAAGCTAATTTTGCCGGATGGCTCTTCCGGTTTCGGCCCGGCGTGATAGAGAAAACCATGTCTTCGATACCTTGGCGTGCGCTTGTGCTTGGCTTGCTAATCATCACTGCACTCCGGCCGGCCCATGGCCAGCGGGGAAACCCACGCGTCCAGTTCGAAGGCCAGACCATCCGGCTTGGAAGCCGCCCTCAGGCACGCCATGGCTCCCTACTGAGCTGATTCCATGAGTGAACCCAGTCCCGCTGAAGGCAGAAAGACGATGCTCACCGCGATGAAACCGGTGGGTGGTGGGAGAGAGCTGCAGGATTTAAGTCTCTGCCAAGCGCCGGTGTGGTTGCAGCACCAGAGAGTTGTACAGCGAGGTCCAGCCGGTTGTTTGGAGCGCTGGGCTCGCGCAAGCATGACTCAGGCAGTTCCCTGCCGTCTGGGCGTGACATTGCGGATATGCAGGCAGAGAGATGCCAGCGTTGTGGACCATGCCCTGTCACATGGTCAGGACTGGAACCGGGCCACACCAGGCCGCTACTGCACCGGCGCCATGAGCCGCGAGCAGCGGACGGCGAAGCGAAACCAGAAACCATGCTCGTACAACTCCTTGGAATGCACCTCTTTGGAAA
>JAEYUU010000576.1 GCA_023429545.1 Verrucomicrobiota bacterium | reverse complement strand
GCGCGAGACGGTGTACTCCGCCGTGGGCCAGCCCGTGGCCAGCAGTGCCTCCCCCGCGGAAGCCGGTCCCGTGGAAGTGTGGCATCCCGAGGTGAAGTTCTTCGAGATGCGCAATGGCGACAATGTGCTCATCGGCAGCTTCTACGCGGACTGGCACCCGCGCGACTCCAAGCGCAGCGGGGCGTGGATGAACTACCTCAAGGGAGGCTGGCCACCCAATGGCGAGCGTGATCGCCGCCCGCACCTGGGCCTCATCTGTGGCAACATGACGCCTCCGGTGGATGGCAAGCCCGCCCTGCTCACGCATGACGAGGTGTGCACCATCTTCCATGAGTTCGGGCATCTCATCCACCAACTTTTCGGCAATGTGCCCGTGCCCTCGCTCAATGGCGTGAATGTGGCGTGGGACTTCGTGGAACTTCCCAGCCAGCTCATGGAGAACTTCTGCTGGGAGCGCGAGAGCCTGGACTTCTTCGCGAAGCATCACCAGACGGGCGCGACCATCCCGGACGAACTCTTCAAGAAACTGCTCGCCGCGCGCAACTACATGAGCGCCGTGGCCATGATGCGCCAGCTCAGCTTCGGCAAGCTGGACCTCGAGCTGCACATCAACCATGCCGCGGACAAGGATGTGGATCTCGACCGCCTCGGCCGCAGCATCCTGGAGGACTACACCCTGCCGACCAACACCGAGCCGCCCACCATGGCGCGCCGCTTCGGCCACCTCTTCTCCAGCCCCGTGGGCTACGCCGCCAGCTACTACAGCTACAAATGGGCCGAGGTGCTCGATGCCGATGCCTTCACGCGCTTCCAGCACGAAGGCGTCCTCAATCCCAAGGTGGGCCGCGCCCTCCGCGACAACATCCTGAGCAAAGGCAACAGCGAAGACCCCGCGAAGTTGTTCCGCGACTTCATGGGACGTGACCCCGACCCCAATGCGCTGCTGGCGCGGGCGGGGCTGGCGTGAGGGGGAGGAGCTTTGCAGGACAACGCAGATCCCGCAGCATCGCGTGAAGGGTGCGGAGCCGCGTGGCACCCTCATCACCGCGTGCGCATAGCCAACTCCACCCAGCCTCCGGCCAGAAGCCCCTACCAAAGCGGTGATTCTCACCGCACTCAAAGGCGCTCCGCGCAAGGTGGTCTGCGCTGGAGACTTTCAGCGCTGACGGTCTTGGTTTGTGTCACGAGACGTCTTCCTAAAGCATTCAGCGCCTTGATGCTTGAAAGTTTTGAGTGCGCCGCATATTAGTTTGCCTCTCTTCATCACACAGAGTTTTCCACCGCATCATGGATTCGCCGGAGCCGCTCTCGCCGCCGTGGCCGCACGCACCTCCACACCGGCTTGAACCCACAGGCACGTACTTCGTGACGTCCGGCACCTACCTGAAGGAGCACCACTTCCATGGCAGCGAGAGGCTGAAGTTCCTGCACGATGCGCTGCTGCAAGGCGCGATGGCGCACGGGTGGCAGCTGGATGCGTGGGCTGTGTTCGTGAATCACTATCACTTTATCGCCCGCCGCCTGCCCTCACACTTTGAGAGCACTCAAACCCTGACAGACATGCTGGCCGAGTTGCACCGGGATACGTCCACTTGGGTGAATGAACGGGATGGCACACGCGGTCGCAAGGTATGGCACAACTTTCGCGACACGCCGCTGACGTATGAGAAGTCCTACATGTCACGCCTGAACTATGTGCACACCAATCCTGTGAAACACGGACTGGTGAAGCAAGCCAGAGACTATCCGTGGTGCTCCGCGGCGTGGTTCGAAAGGGTGGCCACGGCCTCGTGGATCAGAACAGTGTACGCATTCAAGACAGACTCGCTCAAGATTGAGGATGATTTTTGAATCAGCGCCACTGTTCTGCCTTGTGCCCTCGAAGCTTGTATCGTGAGCAGATAAGCGCCATCAAGGCGAAAGCACCTCTCGAAGTGCCACCTGAAGGCGAAGCCTTTTTTGAGTGCGGTGAGCATCACCGCTTTGGTGGGGAGTTCGCGGTTCGGAGCTGGGAGGAGATGTCACGCCACAGGTGGATCCGCACCCACACTGACACAGCGTCCGGCGAATGGAGTTGCCCGGTAGAAGGCCATGGCCTGATCGTAATCGAAGATGCGGAAAATGGGGACGGCAGGCTTGAGAATCATGGGGAGTTCGGAGTGCGAAGTCCTGAGGTGGGAGCGATGACGGTGTATGACACCGTTGGCGGCGTGGAGGAACCATTCCGGCGGAAAACCGACTCACTCACCCTCAAAGAACAACCACCGCAGGTACTTCAGGAAGGCCGGGATGAAGGCGATGAGCATGAGCACCGTGATGGCGCCACGACAAATCCACTTCATAAGCTGGCGGGACTGGCGGTCCATCTCCGACTCCCCCACCAGGCTGGATTCGCGCACCTTCGTATCCATGTCCTGGATGACGCGCACGAGTCTGATGAGTGGGCCGATGGCCATAAATGCGGGAGCGATTCATCAAGAGTCTACCTGCCGCGCCTTTTTTTGAGAAGCACATTCGTGAAGCCGCTGCAGCATTGGCCGCCCGCCCTCCCCCTAACGCCTCCTTCGCGAAGCGCGCCTCATCCTCTGCCTTCTCTTTTCCCATCACGCGCTCCCGCGTCTCGCCTTTTTGATTGGCCTGCCAGTAGCGGCCCGTCTCAGGCTCCAGGCAGGTAAGCCACCCGCTGCCGTAGGCAAACGTATCGATGCAAATGCCGTGACCGAAGTCCCTGGGTATGCCATCCCGCTGCGGGGTATGGCCGCAGATGAGCTTCTTGCCGGACTGGTGGGGTGAGGCGTTCCAGTAGCGCTCCCAGTACAGCATGTGATCGGGCTGCTCCTTCATGGGCAGTTCCGGATTCACCGTGGCGTGCACATAGATGTGCGTGGCGGTCTCGTGATAGGGAAGCGTTTTCTCCAGGAACGCCCAGTGTGCATCAGGAATCTGCGACAGCTTCCTTCCCATGTACGAGGCGATGGTGGCATCCCCGCCGGCATCACACCAGTCGATGATGATGGACTCGTTTTCGTGCGACATGAGCATCATGATCTCGTGGTTGCCACGCAGCGTGACGAGATTCACTTCCGGCCCGGTGCTCATGGCGATGAGCTTCTCAATCACCGCACAGGAGTCCGGTCCGCGATCGACGTAGTCCCCCAGTGTCACCAGCGTGTCTTCAGGCGTGAAGGGCACGATGGAGAGCAGCTTTTCAAAAGCCGTGGAGCAGCCGTGGATGTCGCCGATGGCGAAGGTGCGCATGGAATTCGGGGATTTCGCGGGAGCAGTGAACAGGAAGTGTGCCCGATTTCACGCGGAGGTCCATTTTCACTCGTCCATGGAATCCTCATCTCCCATGGAACCATCATCAAAAGTCCTG
This sequence comes from Verrucomicrobiota bacterium, assembly GCA_023429545.1. GTDB lineage: Bacteria > Verrucomicrobiota > Verrucomicrobiia > Verrucomicrobiales > Verrucomicrobiaceae > Roseimicrobium. The sequence goes on along the minus strand of JAEYUU010000576.1, from coordinate 1,540 downwards.
CCGAGCGTGTACAGCATTTTTTTCCAGGCGGTTTCCGTGGGTTTGATGTAGTCGCGCCAGTCGGGGTGGAGTTCATGGGTGAGGGTGAGTTCGCAGCCCTCCACCAGCGGTATGATATCGATGCTCACCCGGCTGGTGGCCCCCTCATCCTGCGCCACACCCCAGGTGAAGGCGAGATGTGTCGGGCGATCCAGCGCAAGGTAGGTGCCGATGTGGTCAATCAGCTCACCCTGCCGCCGCACCACGAAGGAGAAGGTGCCACCCACACGCGCCTGGAGATCCAGGCTCACGATTTCCTCATCCCGCACGCCCGGGCCGAACATCCACGTGCCCAGGGATTCCGTGTCGATCCAGGCATCAAACACCTCCGTGGCGCTGGCGTGGAAGTGATGGGTGACTTTGGCCTGGGGAGATGCGGCGGGCATGGGGGATGGAGATCCCGGAATGTGCGCGGTGCCGTGGGGGGAAGCAAGAGGAGGGACCTGTCTTTCTCATCGCGATTTCCCTGAAGAACAGGTAGGCTCCATGCGATTCCGGGATGGCCCTCGGACGGGCCCATTTCCTCCCTTCCCACCTACGCACGCACTCATGAACGCTGATCCAGAAAACGACCTCGCTCCCTCCTTCGCTTCCAAGGATGAGACTGCGGCAGCGGCATCCTCTTTCGCGTCCGCGCCCACGCTGCAGCCCCTCACCTATCAGGAAGTGCGCGTGCTCGGCTGCCTGGTGGAGAAGGAGATGACCACGCCGGAGTACTATCCACTCACGCTGAATGCGCTCATCGCCGCGTGCAACCAGAGCACCAATCGTGAGCCGGTGATGAAGCTCGATGAAGGCGCCGTGCGCGAGGCTCTGGAGGGACTGAAGTCCCGCGGCTATGCCCTGCAGGTGACCATGGCCGGAGCCCGCGTGCAGAAGTACAAGCACAACCTCGAGCACAAGCTGCCCCGCCTGGAGAAGCCCACCCAGGCCCTGCTTTGCGTGCTGCTGCTGCGCGGTCCGCAGACCCCAGGGGAGCTGCGCCAGCGCACGGAGCGCATGTATTCCTTCCCGGACATCGCCGCCACGGAGTCCGCCATTCGCGAGCTCATGACGTACCCCGAGACCCCGCTGGTGGAGAGCATCCCGGCGGGCGGCGGGCGCAAGACCATCACCTACGTGCACCTGCTTGGCGGACCAGTGGTGACCTCCGGCGTGGCCACCAGCAGCGCGGGCGAGGCCGCAGTGCAGGCGAATACGGACATCGCCTGGCGGGAGCGCCTGGAGACGGAGATTGCCACGTTGCGGGATGAGGTCGCGGAGTTGAAGCGCAGGCTCAGCTCCCTGGAGTTCCGTGAGGCCGGCGGTTCCTTCAGCGAGATTGGTGGCGGAGGCAGTGGCAGCTCAGGAGCCACCAGCGCGAGCCTCGGCGGCGAGGAACTTACGGGTGGTGGGTTCATTCCGTGAGTAAGAGGGATGCCGTGAACCACGAACCGCCCTCCCTCCGGCGATGCACTTGACCATGCCCCCCGCGTGTGGTTGGCTTGTAGCATGAAGACCG
>JAEYUU010000561.1 GCA_023429545.1 Verrucomicrobiota bacterium | reverse complement strand
CTCCTGGACCGTGAGTTGCAGGCCTGCGGCGAAAAGCTCACCGTGCTTTTCAATTCGACGGTGTGCGATGTGGATTCCCAGGGCGGACGCATCGCCACCGTGACCATCGCAAACAAGGACGGCTTGGTGCGCATCCGGCCCAAAGTCGTGATCGACTGCACGGGTGATGCGGATGTGGCTGCGTGGGCCGGAGCGCCCACTGAGCAGAGCGCCGAGGTACAGCCGCTGACCTTGCACTTCCGCATCGGTCACGTGCAACCCACCAAGGGGATCAGTGCGCAGTGTCGTGTGGCATTGGTCAATGCGCAGCAGCGCGGCGAACTCCCCCACTTTTACGGACCAGGAGTCATGTATCTCTTCGGCAATGATGAGGTGTATATCCACGGCGTGCGCGTGCCAGCGAATCCCACCGATGCCGCAGACCTTTCGCGCGCGGAGATGCAAGGCCGCGCGGATGCACTGGCCATGTTCCGCGCATGGAAGCAGGAGGTGCCGGCCTTCAAGGACTCCTACTTCCTGGAAGCCTATCCATGGATTGGAGTGCGGGAATCACGGAGACTCATCGGGCAGCATGTGCTCACGGAGGATGACATCATGCAAGGCCGCTCATTCGATGACGCCATCGCCACCGGCTGCTGGTATTTGGATCTCCATCCAAACAAGACCACCTTGGGAAGCGCAAATGACTTCCGGCCGGAGAAGGTGCAGCCTGCCCCGTATGACATCCCTTATCGCTCACTGCTGCCGCAGAACATCGAAAACCTCCTCGTGGCCGGCCGCTGCCACTCGGCCACTCGCGGCGCGCATGCATCCACAAGAGTGACCGTCACGGCCATGGCCATGGGCGAAGCGGCAGGATGCGCCGCAGCGCTCGCGCTCCAGTCCAAAACGGAAGTGGCCACCTTAAACGGTCAAAACGTCCGCGAAGCACTCGCCAGACAGAATGCCGGGCCGTTCACCCAAGCCTGATGGCTTCAATCACACCACGTTTCCTACCTCATATGTCACGTCTTCAGGATAAAGTCATTCTCGTCACCGGCAGTTGCACAGGCATCGGCAAGGCCATTGCCCAGCGCTGCATCACCGAGGGCGCGCGCGTCATCGTTCACGGCCTTGAGAAGGATCTGGGCCAAACGCTCGTGGCGGAACTGGGCAAGGACAAGGCCGTGCTGCGCATCGAGGACCTCACCGCGGTAGGAGCAGCGGAGAGACTGGTGCAGGTCGCTGTTTCCACCTTCGGCAAGCTCGATGCCGTCGTGAACAACGCCGCCATGGTGTCGGCCTCCAATATTCACACCACCGACCTCGCCTTCTTCCGTCGCATGCTCGAGGTGAATACACTAGCCCCCTTCTCCCTGATCAAAGCCGCCCTTCCTGAGCTGCGCAAAGTGCGCGGCTCCGTGCTGAACATCGGCTCCGTGAATGCGTGGAGTGGTGAGCCAAACCTCTTCCCCTACAGCGTGTCCAAGGGCGCGCTCATGACGCTCACCCGCAATCTCGGCGATACCTTGATGCGTGAAGACGGTGTTCGTGTGAATCAGATCAATCCCGGATGGGTGCTCACGGAAAATGAAGCCCAGCGAAAGCGCGAACATGGCCTGGCCAATGACTGGTACACCCAGGTACCCAAGGTGTATGCGCCAGCGGGTCGCATTCTGTGGCCGGCGGAGATAGCCGCCGCCGCGGTGTACTGGCTTGCGGACGAAAGCGGCCCCATCAGCGGGCAGGTCGTTGATCTGGAGCAGCACCCCTTCATCGGGCGCAATCCTCCAAAGGACGCCACGACGATTCCAGTACCCGTCAAAGCCTGAACTTTCCCCTCTCGATTTCATCATCATGCCAAAACTCGCCGCTTTCCCCAAGGCGTTCATGCAGGCCCTCTGCAAGGACGGGACCATGAAAGTCTCTGAATGGATCGCCCTCGCCTCCAAGCTGGATATCGATGGACTCGAATGGTATGCAGGCCTGCTGGAGATGGCGGATGAGTCGAACTGGCCACGATTCCGCCGTGAAGTGGAGGACACGGGCAAGTGCATCCCAATGATGTGCTGCTCTCCCGACTTCACCCATCCCGATGCGGCCTTCCGCGAGAAGGAAATCGCCAAACAAAAACACTGGATCGACATGACCGAGGTCCTTGGCGGTGCCTACTGCCGCGTACTCAGCGGGCAGCGCCGCCCGGAACTCAGCATGGATGAAGGCGTGAAACTCGCCGCCGAGTGCATCTACGCCTGCCTGCCCTACGCCCAGGAGCGGAACATCACGCTCATCCTGGAAAATCACTACAAGGACGACTTCTGGGAGTACCCCGAGTTTGCCCAGAAGATGGACGTCTTCTGCAAGCTCGTGGACGCCGTACAGCACCCCAGTTTCGGGGTGAACTACGACCCCAGCAACACCTACCTTGCCGGCGAGGATCCTCTGGAACTGCTCTACCGTGTCTCCAAGCGCGTAGTCACCATGCACGCCAGCGATCGTTATCTCATCGAAGGCACCATCGAGGATCTCCGCAACGAGGAGGGCGGCGCCTTGGGCTATGCCAAGCGCCTGCGGCACGGTGAAATTGGCAGAGGACTCAACGACTACGATGCCATATTCACCGAGCTCAAACGGGTGGGCTTCGACGGCTGGATCAGCATTGAAGATGGCGTGGAAGGCATGGACCAGCTCGAGCGCAGCGTCACCTTCCTGCGGAAGAAGATGGCTGAATATTGGGGGAAGTAGCCCAGTTGGAGGTTATCAGTCGGGTGTTCTGAGTCAGGCCTGCGCGGGTATGTTCACAGGTTTGCAAGAATATTGACTCGTGACGTCAAGCCACAACCTCTTACACCTTCACATCCCACCCCTTGCGATACCCGGGACGCCCCCAGAGCTTTTCACCAGCGGGGTTGTCGATGAGCTTCCCGGTCTTGGGATCACAACGCACTACGGTATTCGTGCGATAGGCAATGTTCCCCAAGTGGCACAGCATGGTGCTCTTCTGGCCCTCGTCGATGGGTGAGTTGAGCTTGGCGTTGCCACGGATGGCGTCGAGGAAGTTGCCGATGTGCGTGGCATCGTTGCCCTTGATCGTGGCCTTCCCCTTGCCGGTTTCCGCACCGGCGAAATCGTAGATGGTCCAGGAATCACGCCCAATGCTCATGGTCCCCTTGTCACCGTAGAAGACGACTTCGCCGATTCCCTTTTCGGCCGAGCGCGGGTGGCAACTGCTCTGCACCCACTCGAAGCCCACCTTGCCGCAATCATAGACGGCCGTGCCGGTATCGGGTGTTTCCTGCTTGTCGTCGTACCAGTAGCGATTGCCCATGTAGGTGATGCGCTCGGGATAGTCCACCTTCAGCCCCCAGCGCAGGATATCCAGCGTGTGGATGCCGTTGTTGCCGAGTTCGCCATTGCCCCAGTGCCACATCCAGTGCCAGTAGTAGTGCGCAAAGGGTTTCATATCCCGCTC
>JAEYUU010000543.1 GCA_023429545.1 Verrucomicrobiota bacterium | reverse complement strand
ACTCAGACAAATTGCCTCCCTGCGCAAGAGGTTTCCTGCACTCCCCGGCCATCCTTGGGCGATCGTGGGAATTGATGGATTGCGGCGGAGCCATCGACTCGCTAGCGTGCCGCATGCACGAGCATCTTCTTCGCATTGAGCAACTGGGCGTGGTCCCAGCGGTGGTCCTGGAAAACGCATCCCACGCTGAGCCTCTGGCGAATGCCCTGCTGGATGGTGGCCTCGCCTGCGCGGAAGTCACCCTGCGCACCCCGGCGGCCCTGGAGGTCCTCACGCGCATGGCCATGTTCGCCAAGGAGGGGTTGCTGGTCGGTGCGGGCACCGTGCTCACCCCGGCACAGGCGGATGAAGCCGTTGCCGCCGGAGCCAAATTCATCGTCACCCCCGGCATTGATGCGGATCTGGTGCGCCACTGCCAGGCGATGCAGGTTCCCATCATTCCCGGCGCCACCACCGCCACGGAGGTGATGCTGGCCGTGAACCTCGGGCTGGAGTGCGTGAAGTTCTTCCCTGCGGAAGCCAGCGGCGGCATCAAGATGCTGAAGGCTCTCAACGGCCCCTTTCCCCACATGCGCTTCATGCCCACCGGTGGCATCACGCTGGAGACTTTTCCAGAGTACCTCCCCTTCAAGCCCGTGGTCGCCGTGGGCGGCACCTGGATGCTGAAAAAGGAATGGCTCGCGACCGAGCGCTTCGACATCATCGCGGACGCGTGTGAGGCCACGATGCAGGCCGTGGCGGACGCCCGTCGTGGCAACAGGCTCGGGAAGTCCAGGGGCGCCACGGCCGACTGGCAGGAGTGACGATGTTGCGCTGCTGGTGAATGGCACGCAGTCGGAATGGCCGCAAAAGAACGCAAAGAGCGCAAAAAGTGACAGCAGACGCAAAGGTTATAAGCCCTGTTCGCGGATGCGCCCACACTAGGGAATCCTTCTGCGCATTTTGCGCCTCTTTGCGGCCATGCACCTTGGGGTTTCAGTGCCCCTGCCGCCTCCCCGTCGCTTGCAATGTGCCCGCCGCTCGTGATGTTGGCGGCTCGCACGCACGCACGTTCGCTTTCCACCTCACTCCACGACCATGTCCAAGCGCCGCTCCGCCGCCGAGGCTTACGAGAAGATCCCTACCATCATCCATGACAGCTCGGCCTCTGCCGCCGCAGCCATTGCCCATGAGGTGAAGGAACTCATCACCTCCCGTGCCGCCAAGAAAAAGAACGCCGTGCTCGGCCTGGCCACGGGATCCACACCGGTGTCCTTCTACCGCGAACTCATCCGGCTGCACCGCGAAGAAGGTCTGAGCTTCAAGAACGTGGTGACCTTCAACCTGGATGAGTACTACGGTCTCACGCCGGAGCACCCGGAGAGCTACCACCGCTTCATGTGTGATCAGCTTTTTGATCACATCGATATCCCCAAGGAGAACATCCATCTGCCCAGTGGCCTCGTGCCCAGCGACCAGGTGTTCGAGCACTGCCGCGCGTATGAGGAGATGATTGACGCGGCAGGCGGTGTCGACTTCCAGATTCTCGGCATCGGTCGTACAGGCCACATCGGGTTCAACGAACCCGGCTCCTCCCGAGAATCGCTCACGCGTCGCATCACGCTGGACCGCATCACCCGCCAGGACGCAGCGGCGGACTTCCGCGGTGAGGAGAACGTGCCCCGCTTTGCCATCACCATGGGGGTGTCCACCATCCTGCGCGCGAAGAAGATTGTCCTCATGGCCTGGGGCGAGAACAAGGCCGGGGTGGTCGCCAAGGCAGTCGAAGGTCCCGTCACGGACGCAGTTTCCGCCTCCTTCCTGCAGGAGCACGAGCATGCCCGGTTCTTCATCGACCGGGGCGCGTCACGTGAACTTACGCGCGTGAAGCTGCCATGGCTGGTGGGTCCGGTGAAGTGGTCTCCCAGCGAGACCCGCCGCGCCGTGTGCTGGCTTTCCTCCAGCATGAACCGGCCCGTGCTCAAACTCATCGACGAGGACTACAACGAGCACGGTCTCTCCGACCTGCTGAGTGAGCAGGGCCCGGCGTACAAGCTGAACATCAATATCTTCAACCAGCTCCAGCACACCATCTCCGGATGGCCCGGCGGGAAGCCCAACGCGGACGACACCTTCCGCCCCGAGCGTGCCAAGCCCTACCCAAAGCGCTCCCTCATTCTGAGTCCCGAGCCGCAGGATGCCGTGGTGAGCCTGGGCAGTACCATCGACCGCCTCGTGGAGCAGGGGCATGAGATCAGCCTGGTGGCCATGACCAGCGGCAGCCTGCGCGTGGCGGACAGCGAAGCGGACAAATTCGCCAGCACTCTCCAGGAAATCGCCACGCTCTCGCCAGAAGGCTGGGATGAGCAGACGGACTACGCCCGGCACATCCTCCGCCTCCTGGAGGAGAAGGGAGAGTTCGGCGAGGACCAGCCGTCACTCCGCCAGCTCAAGAGCCTCATCCTGCGCGGCGAACTCCGCGATGCCGCCCATGCCCTGGGGGTGATTCAGGACAAGGTGCACTTCCTCAATCTGCCCTTCTATGAGCGCGGTCGCTACCGCCGGTTCCAGTTGGACCAGGAAGATACTGCCGAGGTGGTGAAGCTTTTGAAGGAATTCCGACCCCACCAGATTTACGTCACCGGGGATGCCGCCGACCCCTCCAGTGTGGCAGCCCTCTGCTTCCGCGCTCTGGAGCTGGCGCTTGCCGAACTCCAGCACGAGGACTGGGCCTCAGCCTGCTCCGTATGGCTCTACCGCGGCCGTGAGAAGGCGCTGGAGCCCTGGGAAATCGACATGGCCGTTCCCGCCAGCCCGACGCAGCTCGAGCGCAAGGCCCGTGCCCTGACCCGCTACCAGTCCCTCGCCTCCATGGAGACAGATATCACCAGGGTGAACCAGGGCACCGCCCAGCAGTACGACGCACTGGGCCTGGCCAACTACGAGGCCATCGAAGGCTTCCAGCGCTGGCGGAAGGTTTAAGCAGGAGCCGCCCCGCGGGTGATTCTGCGGAGGAAACACCTGGTCATTTTCATTTTTCCATGAGTCTTACGAACAGGATTCTGGGCGGAGCAGGTTGCGACAACGCCCTGTTCGTGAGGGTGGACAGTGGCAGATCCGTAGAGCGCCTGCTCTTCGATTGTGGAGAGGACTGCGCCTCCACCCTTTCCTTCCCTGAGAGGACAGGCGTGGACCAGCTTTTCTTCTCCCACCTCCACATCGATCACGTTGCGGGCTTCGATTCCTTTTTCCGCTGCACGTACGACCGGAAGACAAAGCCAAATCACATCTGGGGCCCACCCGGCACTGCTTGTATCATGCAGCACCGGATGC
>JAEYUU010000518.1 GCA_023429545.1 Verrucomicrobiota bacterium | reverse complement strand
GCTCAGACCACCATCAAACGACGCCCTCCCCCACAAACAAAAAAGCGGACCGGGTGGGTCCGCTTTTTTGGCAGGGTGAAAGGGAGTCAGGGTAGCGCGGCACAGGGGCCGTCACTGAGCTTGAATTGAATCGGCTTACTTCATCTTCAGGTCCACATCCAGCAGCAGACCGGCGGGCATCAATCCTTCCTGCGCGGGCAGCGGAGGAAGCATGTAGCTGCGGTCCTGGTCAGCGAGTGTTTCATCTCCGAACCCACCCTGATAATGGCGGGACATGCGATGACGCTCGATGGTGAGATAGCGCTCGACCTCCTCCTGGGAGATGGGATCGAGCCCCTCGGACACCTTGACATTGCTTACTTCAAAGCCACCGGGATTGGGATTGGTACTCGAGGCGGGCTTGAACACAAAGAACACAGCCACCAGCGCCATCACCGTGGCGCCTGCAAAGCCCCATTTGGGAGCGAAAAGACCTTCAAAGTAGGTGTTGATTCGCTCCCAGAGGAGGCCCCGGGCGGATTGCTGTAGCAATTCGGCGCGCTGGCGATGCTGGAGCCGGCTGACGAAGTCCTCCACAAAATCTTGTGGGGGCTGCTCGTGACGTTTGAGGCGGATGAGTCGCTGAATGTCTTCGAAGTCACTCATGGGATGATCTTCAGGGCTAACGCATTTCTACTCTCCACGTTGGTTTTGTTTTTCATCTATTGTCGGAACTCTTCAAGGAAATTCTGCAACTGCCGGTGGGCATAAAACAGGCGGGAACGCACAGTGCCCTCACTGACTCCCAGAATCTTGCTGATCTCGGCATGCTGCAAGCCTTGGATGTCGTAAAGGGTCACCACGGTTCGGTGGTCTTCAGACAGCTTCATCATGGCCTCGTTCAATCGTTTTTGGAGTTCGTGAATGTTCACGTCCTTCAGCGGATTGCCGCCTGAGGTCAGCTTGATGAAATCCGGGTCATTCTGGATGCCGCTGTCCACGTCATCGAGGCTCAGCTTGGTGTGCCGGTTCCTCTTTTTCAGGAAATTCAGCGTCATGTTCACACTGATGGAATAGATCCATGTGTAGAAGGTGCTCTTCCCCTGGAAGCGCTTCAGGGAACGGTATGCCTTGGCAAAGATGTCCTGCAGCAGGTCCGATGTGTCATCCCGGTTGCTGGTCATGTTGTACACCAGACCGTACAGCTTGGGCGTGTACTTCCTCACCAGGTCATCGAAGGCGCGCGTGTCTCCCTGCTGGGAGCGCGCTACGAGATCCTGGTCTGGGTCTGGGTTGAGAGGACGGTCTGACATTCGCCATTCCCGCGTGGGAGCGCGGACACCAAGTTAGAGAAACATGCGGGGACATGCCCGCGCAAGTGTTTCTTACAGATGCTATCGCGTCCGGTTTGCCCAATCAGCGTTTCGACCGGCGCATCCGGACGGCCACGGCGTCGGTATGGGGCAGGATTTTTTTTCGCAAAAAGACTTCCACGGCGCTGACCCGTTCATCTTGAAGGAAATGCGCCACAAGGTCGGCAGCGAGGGTTTCCAGGAGCCGGCGGGGGCGTGCCGCAGCCAGGGCGGTGGCCTCGTTTGCCGCCCTTTCGTAGTCCAGGGTATCACCAAGCTCATCCTTCATGTTGTCAAAACCACCCACCAGGGTGACAACGAGGTCCGCGCTGACGCTCTGCCACGCCGCGCGCTCCGCCTCTGGAACGCCGATGCGGACCGGCATTTCGAGGCCGAGGATGTGGATTTCGTCGCCAGTCATGGGGGTGAGGTCAGTGGGTCGGGGCTCAGGGTGCAAGGCCGCGCCGCTGCATCTCCTCCATGAGCACACGGGTGGGAATGTTCAACTCCATCCGCAGCGCCTCCGCCCAAGGGAGCCACTGAAACGCCTCCGCCTCATCATTGAGCACCACCTGGGGGTCGGAGTCCAGACAGCACGCGGTGTAGTTCAGAAGAAGGAAATGGGCGCTGCGCATGAATTCCGGTGGCTCCACGCAGTCCTGCACCATCACGAAGGTCACCTCCCCCAGGTCGAGGCCGGTCTCTTCCTTGACTTCACGGCGCAGGGCGGCCTCGCAGGGCTCCCCCCGCTTGATCTTGCCGCCGGGGATGCCCCAGCGGTGGCTCCACTTGTGCGTGCGCACCAGGAGCACCTCACCCCGGTGGTTCGTGATGAGCGCCCCCACCGTAGCCACGGGGAAGGCATTCCCATGAGCCAGTTGCACATTCCAGCCGCCAAGGAGGCGGGGCAGTCGAGAGAGGTCCGGTACCAGCACATCCGGATGCGCCTGCATGAGCATACTGGCGCTGTCATACCCGGTGCAGGTGGCGATGCTCAGCACGCCGGCGGAATGCGCGGACTCCACGTCATGCCGCATGTCGCCGATGAAGGCCGTCTCCTCCGCCGCCATGCCGTGCTTTTCCATCAGCAGGCGTATGCCCTCCCGCTTGTCCACCACGCCACAAAAGGCATCCTCAAAAAAATCGCGCACACCATTCGCCCGCGCCTGTGCCTCGAAGTGCTCCTCCGGCGCGCTGCTCAGCAGCACGATGCGACGCCCCGTGGCGGCGGCATACTGCAGGAACTCACGCGCATGCGGCAGCAGCGGCACCACCGCCGGGTCCGCGGGGAAATGCGTCATGTACACCTCCTTCACGGTCTCGATGCAGGCCTCCGGCAGCATCTCCTGATAAAACTCCGTGTACGGCAGGCGGAAGACCGCGCGGAACTCCTCACGGCTCAGCGCCACGCGCCCATGATGCACCAGCACTCCATTGGTCGCATGCAGCACCCCGGCAAGATCATCCGCCAGCGTGCCGGACCAGTCGAAGATGAGATTGCGGATCATGCGGTGAGTGAGGAGAAGCGGGGGATGCGGCGAGAAGAACTATGGAGAGGTCGGGAGCGGAGCAAAGCAACAAGATACGAGCTTGGATGCGAATCGGAGCCCTGTGTGGAATTTTTGGAGAGATTGCCCACGCACACGATTCGGAATCGTCCTTGTGATACACCACCCTGCGCGCAGCGCTTTGGAGTGCGGGTGCGAAGCACCGCTCTTGCACTACCCCTGAGGTACATTCTCCCACCGCCCAGCTCACACTTTCGATCTCTCGCACCGTTTAGAAATCGTCCTCGATTTTAAGGCGGTCGGTCTTGAAGCCGTACACCGTTTTGATCCACGACGCCGCAGCCACCCGCTCAAACCATGCTGCGGAACGCCCTGGTTGGTCTCGAGCCTGTTCTACAATGCCATGCAACCTTCTTTGTGGGGTCATGGGGGTGGAGTTTTGGGAGTCAGGAGACGCTTCAAAGCGGTGCTTCGCACACGCACTCCAAAGCGCTGCGCGCAAGGTCGTTCATCGCAAGAACGATTGAGATCGCCGCACACGGGCAATCTCACGAGACGATTCAAGTGGCCAATCTTTCGCCGCTTCCATCCCACGGGACACGGATGCACATAGCATCAAGAAACTATCACGCACCTACGCTCCGGCGCTCCAAAATTGCCTCCACGCCCTATGCCTCCTGCGCATCGGCAGACATCAAAGACGTCTGCGACCTTTGCCTCTGCGCTTAACTCATATCC
>JAEYUU010000387.1 GCA_023429545.1 Verrucomicrobiota bacterium | reverse complement strand
AGGCACTTGTCTTCACGCAAACCGGTGGTGCATGGCATTGCGATGGGCCGCGCAGGCAAATCACTCTCACCGGCAAGCGCCCCGGTCTGCAAGGCCCTATCGATGATGCATTCGCCACACCCTTCCTCTGCGTGCACGGAACTGGCAAACCTTGGAACGCACGGATCAACGACTGGGCCGGGGCGAACCTGCGACGATTCGAGTATGAATGGCGCCGGTACATGCGGGGCGACCTGCCCGTGAAGAAGGATACCGAGGTTACCGAAGCCGATGTGCGCGACAAGCACCTGATCCTTTTCGGGGACCCGGGCAGCAATTCATGGATCGCCAAAGCCCTGCCGGGGATGCCTGTGGAATGGACGCGCGATGAAGTGCGCCTCGGCGGCAGCGCGCGGCCCTCGAAGGATCATGCACCCGTGCTGATCTGCGCCAACCCGCTCGCCCCTGGACGCTATCTTGTGATCAACAGCGGCCACACGTTTCACGAGAAGGAGTTCGCAGCCTACAACTACCTTCTCTTCCCACGACTGGGTGATTTCGCGATGATGAAGGTCACGGATGCCGCGGACGCATGGCAGCCTTCATCGGTCTCGTTTCCGGAGGAGGTGGTGCAGGCCGGATATTTTGATGAGGACTGGCGGAAGGCCAGCGTCACAGGACCGTAATATCATTCCCACATGCCCAGGATTCTCATCGCCGAATGCAAGCAGGAAGTTTCCACCTTCAATCCGCACCTCAGCGGATACGAGGACTTTGGCGTTCGTCGTGGAGAGGATGTGCTGGCCTACCATCGCACCGTGCGCAATGAGATCGGCGGTGCGTTGAAGGTGTTTGATGCGGATCCCAAGGTGTCGTTGGTGCCCACGTACAGTGCGTTCTTCATCACATCAGGGGGGACGCTGGCCCGGGCGGACTGGGAGCGCATCGCGACCGAGTTTCTTGAGGGCATTCGCACGGCTCCGCCGGTCGATGGAGCCTACATCTGCATGCACGGAGCGATGGCCAGTGAGGAGGAACTCGATCCTGAAGGCTGGCTGCTGGAGGAGACACGGAAAATACTCGGCGAAGACGTTCCCATCGTCATCTCGCTCGATCTGCATGGCATTCTCACGGATCGCATGTTGGGGCAGAGTGATGCCATCGTGGCCTACCACACGTATCCTCATGTGGACTTCTATGAGACGGGGGAACGCGCGGCGCGCCTCCTGTTGCGCATAATCGCGGGCGAAGTGCGGCCGGTGACAGCCAAGGTCGCGATTCCGGCACTGGTGCGTGGTGATGAACTCATCACCGCGACCGGCTTGTTTGGCCAAAGCCTCCGCATCGCCAAAGAGGTTGAGAACGGACCCTCGGGACTCTCCGCGGGCATGTTCATTGGCAATCCCTTCACGGACGTGCCTGCCTTGCAGACCTACAGCTTCGTCGTGACTGACAACGATCCCAGTCTTGCGGAGCAGGAAGCCCTTCGCATCGCGGGGAGCTTCTGGGAGAATCATGAGCAGATGCAGGTGCCTCTGGTGAGTCTTGATGAAATGGCCCGCATCATGGCAGGGCACACAGATGGGACCATGGGGATTGTTGACGCAGCAGATGCGACGAGTTCCGGAGCTTCAGGCGACAGCAATGCAATTCTGCGCAAGCTCATGGAAGCGGGCTATTCGGGCCGGGTGCTGTTGCCCATGGTGGATGAGCGCGCAGTGGAACGGGCTTTTGCGGCCGGCATAGGTTCAACGATCACTACCACGGTCGGCGGCACCCTGGACCCAATGCGCTTCAAGCCGCTGGAGATTACCGCAACGGTGCGCCTGCTCTCCGACGGCCGTTTCCGCAGCGAGTCATTTGGAGAAGAATGGCTCGCCGGACCGACGGCGGTGCTGGAGGCCGGAAACTTCACCCTCGTAGTCTCGAGTCACGCGGTGAATCTCTATGATCGTTCGTTCTTCCATGCCCATGGGCAGGACCCGAAGCGCTTTGATGCTGTCGTGGTGAAGTCACCGCATTGCCAGCATCACATGTACGCGGGCTGGTGTGAGCGGATGGTGAATGTGGATGCGCCAGGTTCTTCGAGCGCGAACCTTCCCTACCTCGGGCACACCCGCTGCCCGCGTCCGATTTTCCCCCTCGACGCCAACGTTGAATTCAAACCGACAGCCAGACTATTCACCAGACACCCATGAAGATCCGAGAAATCCGATGTGCAGGCTTGCGTGGCGCCACCCCTGAAGGCGGCTGGAGCAATGAACTCCGTCCAGACGACTGCGTGCACACGCTCATTGCGGTCCATACCGATGAGGGGGCAGTCGGCCTGGGCAGCGTGTTCACCAATGATGCCCTGGTCCGGGCTTCGCTGGCCTTGCTGGAGCCCTTGTATCGTGGGGAGAACGCCCTCGAGCCCGAGCGTGTCAGCGAGAAATTGCATCAAAACATGTTCTGGCTGGGCCGCGGTGGCTCCGTCACACATGCCATCAGCGGTATTGATATCGCCTTGTGGGATTTGCTTGGCAAGGCCACGGGGCAGCCGGTCGGTCGCTTGCTCGGTGGGCGGTATCGCGAACGCGTGCAGCCGTACGCTTCATTGCTGATGGATGAGCCTGAGAAGCTGCGCGATCATCTGCTTTCAGTAAAGGCGCAGGGCTTCAGGGCGTTCAAGATCGGATGGGGACCCTTTGGTCGCCGCAATGCGGCCACCGATGAAGCCATCGTCAAGGCAGCCCGCGATGCCGTTGGCGCGGAGTCACGCTTGATGGTCGATGCCGGTGGTAGCGACGCCTTCTGGCCAAACGGCTACAAGTGGGCGCTCAACACCTCCAAGATGCTGGCCGACTATGATGTGCACTGGTTTGAAGAAGCACTCACTCCCGACGCACTCGGAGACTTTGTGAAGCTGCGGGAGCACTCGCCCGTGCCCATCTCCGGTGGAGAGGTCCTGACGCGCCGCCAGGCGTTCCAGCCGTTTCTCGAAGCCGGTGCCTTCGACATCATCCAGCCCGATGTGACCAAGGTCGGCGGGATCAGCGAGGAGCGCCGCATTGCGCTGATGGCGCAGGATCATGGCGTGCGTTTCATCCCCCATGGCTGGAACACCGCCGTGGGACTGGCGGCTGACCTGCATCTCGCATCGGCGTTCCCGGACACAGACCTTGTCGAGTATCTCACCGGTTCGCCATTCATCGATGAAATCACGTTGGGTGGCTGGGAGCTTGATGCAGCCGGCATGCTTGCCATCCCCACGAAGCCAGGACTGGGCCTTGAACTCGATCCAGATGCGGTGAGGAAATACACCCGCGGTGAGCCCCTGTTGTGACGACATGCTGGCAGGAAGCTCACCCGCGACCCTTCGGCCCATGCCGCCCGGCTTCAGTCACTGCCATTGGCGGCGGTGAACAATCTGCACATCGGCGACCGTAGATAGCCCATGCCACTCCGAGAAATCATTGCTGCTGTTCTTTTCACGACCTCCGTCATCGCCGCACCCCCAGGAGCCACGGCTCCGTCACCTCCCGGCCCACCGAAGTCCGTTGCGCCGCATGTGCCCGCGAATTGGAAGGTCGGTGTGGCCACGATTAAGGTCACTCCGAAAAAGATGTTGTGGATGGCGGGCTACGCAGCCCGGAAGAAGCCCGCGGAAGGCAAGGTGCAGGAGCTTTTTGCCAAGGCGCTCGCCTTGCAGGATGAGCAGGGCAACAAGCTGGTGATTGTCACGCTGGACCTCATCGGCGTGCCGCAATCGCTGCGCCATGCGGTGGCGGAGCGTGCGGAGAAGGAGTTCCAGCTTCCGCAGGCGAATCTTGTCATGAATGCTTCGCACACGCACAGCGGACCGTCGCTGCGCACCACGCCCCTAATGGAAAAGGACAAGAA
>JAEYUU010000386.1 GCA_023429545.1 Verrucomicrobiota bacterium | reverse complement strand
AGCGCGAGGTGCCCTTTGTGATCATCACCGGCCAGGGGGATGAGCGAGTCGCGGTGGACATGATGAAGCGCGGCGC
Source organism: Verrucomicrobiota bacterium (assembly GCA_023429545.1). Classification (GTDB taxonomy): domain Bacteria; phylum Verrucomicrobiota; class Verrucomicrobiia; order Verrucomicrobiales; family Verrucomicrobiaceae; genus Roseimicrobium. Next base: position 12,763 of record JAEYUU010000386.1, on the reverse strand, counting down.
CCTGGATTACATTGTCAAGGACGGCCAGTTTCTCGAGCTCGTGCCCGCCGTGGTCCAGCGCTCGCTGGCGCAGCTCGATCGGGAGAGGCGGCTCGCCGAGGCCGATGAGGAACGGAAGCGTCTGGAGCGCGAAGTCCTGGAGATCAGCGAGCAGGAGCAGCGGCGCATCGGCCACGACTTGCATGATGGGCTTGGCCAGACACTCGCGGGCGTGGATGTGCTGCTGGAGGTGCTGAAGAAAAGGCTGCATATGAGTTCTCCGGGGGATGCAGACGCGATCTCTGCCATTGCCGGGTACGTCAAGGAGGCCATCCAGCAAACGCGGATGCTGGCCCAGGGACTTTCCCCTGTGCAGGTGGAGACCAACGGGCTGATGTCTGCCCTGAAGGCACTGGCCGAGCGCGCCAGCCAGCTCTTCAAAATTAGCTGCGGCTTCCGGTGTGATGAGCCCGTGTCCGTGAAGGATCATGCGCGTGCCACCCACGTCTATCGCATCACCCAGGAGGCGATCAACAATGCGGTGAGACATGGCAAGGCAAGGCACATCGACATTGTGCTCACGCAGAATGGAGCCACGATAACCCTGAGTGTGCTGAGCGACGGAGCCGCCAGCCCCGCGCTCCAGGAGAAGCGGGGCGATGGCATGGGACTCTATACCATGAAGTACCGCGCGGACATGATAGGCGGGACGGTCGAAATCCGGCCCGCGGAACCCTCCGGCACGGAAGTCATCTGCACCTTCCCAAAGGAATAGGCCTGTGGAAGTGAGCATCCTGCCATGAGGACGATGAAAGCCATGGTGCTTGAGCGCGCCGGTCTGCCTCTGGAACGCCGGGAGGTGCCCATCCCGGTACCCGAGGTGGGGCAGGTGCTAGTAAAAGTACATGCCTGCGGAGTCTGCCGTACGGACCTGCACGTCATCGATGGCGAACTCCCCCACCCCAAGCTGCCGCTCGTGCCCGGGCATGAGATCGTCGGCCAGGTGGAGTCCGTGGGATTGGGCGTGGAAAACCTCAGGCTTGGCGATCGCGTGGGAATTCCCTGGCTGGGATGGACGTGTGGCATCTGTGGGTACTGCCGTAGCGGGCGCGAGAACTTGTGCGATTCGGCAAGATTCACCGGCTACACGCTCGACGGAGGTTATGCTGAGTATGCCGTGGCGGACGCGCGCTACTGCTTCCCTCTTCCGGGAGGGCTGGAGAGCGTGTCTACCGCGCCGTTGCTATGCGCGGGACTCATTGGCTACCGCTCACTCGTGAAGGCGGGGGAGGGTCGGCGCATCGGCCTCTACGGTTTCGGCGCGGCTGCGCACATCGTCATTCAGGTGGCGCGGCATCAGGGGCGTGAAGTGTGCGCGTTCACCCGGCCGGGTGATGTCATGGCGCAAAGTTTTGCGCTCAAGCTCGGCGCTGTGTGGGCAGGTTCCTCGGACGATGCGCCGCCGTTCCTCCTTGATGCCGCCATCATCTTCGACCCGGTGGGCGCGCTCGTGCCCCAAGCCTTGCGTGCCACCACCAAGGGAGGGGTGGTCGTGTGTGGCGGCATCCACATGAGCGACATCCCTTCATTCCCTTATGCCGATCTCTGGAACGAACGCAGCATCGTATCCGTGGCCAATCTCACCCGGCAGGATGGAATCGAGTTCCTCTCGCTGGCGCCCACCGTCCCGGTGGTTACAGAGACCCGTGCCTTTCCTCTGGAGGCTGCAAATGAAGCTCTCGCTGAGTTGCGGGAAGGGAGACTGAGCGGAGCCGCGGTGCTCGTACCGTGAAATCATTCCTCATCAGCTCGGGCGGTGAACTCAATCCCGCCCGGTGGTGCCTTGAGATTGCGGCAGGCCATTTTTTCTGGCGAGTTCACCGACGGACGTCTGGTCCAACTCATGAATCCACGTGGGGATCGTAACCAGCTCAAAGCCGCGCTCCCGCAGGTTGTGAATGACCATCGGCAGCGCCTCGACCGTTTCAGGATAGCCCACGTGCATCAGCACGATCGCGCCATGCAGATCCTCATCGCTTCGTTCCAGAATCCTGCCTTCGATGAATGATGCGGTCTTGCGTGGTTCCATCGAATCCAGGGTGTCGACGCTCCAGCGGATGCTGTGGAAACCAAGCTTCTGCACCACATCAATCACGCGCGCGTTGACCTCGCCGAAGGGCGCGCGGAAAAGCGGCTGGTACTGTGCCCCAAACAAGCTGACGAATCGATCATCAGCACGCAGCACTTCTTCCCGCACCTCCCAGTCCTCCAGCCTTGTGAGATCTTTGTGATCCCAGGTATGGTTGCCAATGACATGGCCCTGTGCGGCAATCATGCCGGCCATCGCAGGATTCTCACACACCCACTTCCCCGTGAGGAAAAAGGTGGCGGAGACCTGCGCACGCTCCAGCACGCGCAGAAGGTCGGGCAAGCCCTCAGCCTCGCCCCCTGCGTCAAAGGTCAGGGCCACCTGCCGCAAATGGAGGGGTCCCCGTTCAAACTCAGCGCCCGGCGGTTGGGCAGCTTGCGACCCGGCTGTGGGCGCCACACTTCCTTGCTGCGGGATAATCCACTGGTATCCGCTTGCCGCAAGAACCGCAGCCACGGCACATGCACCGAGTCTCAAGTTTTTTGGTGTCATCGCCCGTTCTCCTTGGGATTTATGAACGACCTAACCTCAGGGCTGGGAGCCCTCGCTGCTGCTCACATTTTGCACATAGTCCCTCGTTTCCTGCTACTACGAAAGTTCACCAAATCCCGCGGACCATGAGGGGCGGCGACAATCTCCTTTGATGCGTGTACGGGGGCGATTGAGCGTGTCTCCCCGGAGACGGACATTTCATCATCCTTCCAGCACGCTAGCAGGGACGTAGGCGATGATGCGGTTGTCCTCGTTGCGCACGGCTATTTTGCCATGAGCCACTTCCGGGTTTGCGGCGAGCGTGTGGGCGTATTCGATTGCCATGCCCTTGCTGCATCCCAGGGCATTCTGAATACGGGCGGCGATGGCGGCAACTTCGGTGTCAGTCATGGCGGATGGTGTATTCTCGGTTGCTCAATCACAAGGTCAAACCCCTTCTGAACCATGGAGACGCCCTTCGAGCACCTGGGGAGGGCAGGGTTGAATATTGTGGAGTTGCCGGTTCTGTGCTATGGTAAAAAATGATCGTAAGCAAACCTACCCCCAGCGAGATCAAAGCTCGCAATCGCGCGAGCAAGCAACAACCGAAAAAGGTGCCTTGTAAGTGCGGATCATGTGGGGGTACCGGAGAAGTCGCCGTACCTGGACGATACGCGTCCCGTTGTCCCGCCTGCCTTGGTTCGGGCTTCGCTCGCCAATCGGCTGACCAGCAGATGGATGCCTTTATCTTCGGTTCTTCCTACCGCTGAGTTCAGCCAGGGAATCGAATGCGGCCTGGAGGTGTGATGAGAGCACACCTTTCCAGGCGTGTGTCCTTTATTTCTCCACCTGCCCGTCGCGCTGAAACGCCTGCCAGTCATCGGCATAGGCGCCATTGATGAGCCAGGAGGCGGCAGATTTCTCGCCGGTGAAGTTAGCGTATGGCGCGATGAGGAGTGCTTGATACCCGCCCTTGCTGGCGTCCCAGTTTTCACCGAGGTGGCCGGTTTCTTGTGGGGGCGTGTTGAGTTTCACCGGGCCCTGGCGCGTATCGGCGTCCATCGGGACACGGGCGGCGAACGTGTGTCTCAAAAAGGAGAAGACGAGGGGCCAGGTCTTTTCGCCGGGACCGTGTCCAGTCTTGGGCTCGACGGCGAAGTTCCACAGCGCGTGGTGTTTCTTCCGCATGGCCTCCACGACAGCGAGATTTTCCTCCCTGGATGGCCGCGTGAGAAACTGATCGTTTTCGCCGAAGATGACAAGGCCGGGTACCTGGGCCGCGCCGGGCTGGTACACCTGGAAGGTGATGCCGGGACGCATGGAAACCCATGCCCAGACGCGGGCGCTTTCCGTGCCGGGGAAAATGGCGGAAAACCCGGTGCCATTTGAGTGTCCGTAGAGAAATAAAGGGGCATTCGCCAGCTCGGCATGCCGTGATTTTTCACCGAAGGTCTTCAGCCGCTCATAGAGCAGGCTCCGCGGCCAGAAGCCGCGCTGCATGGGATTGCCAACGAACTTGAAGATCGCCAGGTGCAGCTCACGCGCCATCTTGCGCAACTCCGGGTGTCTGTACAGCGTCTCGCCGCTGCCGTGGCCGGAGATGGCCACGATGCCCTTCACCGTTTTCACGCCTTCAGGGATCCACAGATCAAACTTCACGTCCTCCCTCTTGCCCTCGCCCTTCTCCTTCACGGCCTGCCGCCATTGCTCGTCTGTCACTTTCCAGTCCCAATTTCGCCCCACGACCTGCTGGGGTGAGGGGGTTCCCCATCTGGCTTCATCGAGCACGCCGTCCCAGCCTTTTTGGTTCTTCACCTGCAGGTTCGCCTGCACCCAGCCGATGCTGTGGCACTCGGGTAGCTGAAGGGTCTCCGTGATTTCGAGGTCGGCAGCAGTGGCGGCAGCCGCGGAAAGGAGGATCGAACATCCCACACTGAACAGGGACGCGCGCAGTGCACAGACGATGAAGCGGTGAAGAGACAGTTTCATGAAGCGTCTCATCATACGGAGGGATGGAGCGGGATGATACGTGGCAGGCCCGATATTCTGGAGCACGGGAAAGCAATGCGCATGAAGCCGGAGATGGGTCAATGAAGTCGTGTGGGAAACCCGAGACTTTCTGTCCGGTGTGGAGGCTTTGACTTCCATGAAATGCTAGCTGGCCGGGGCAACCCCTGCCCTTCAAGGAAATGTAAACAGAATGGCATGCATCCGCCCGCAATTGACGTATTATCCATGAATGTCTGACGCCCCCCGGACTTGTCGATGCGCGTGTCGCCGTAGCGCGGGCGTGACTGGCTCCGAATGGTGGCTCAGTCCGCTTCAGCAGCCGCGCTCGTGGTCCAGAGGATCACGCGATTCCAGCCCAGGATCAGGAATGCTGGCTGCGGCCATGGCGCTTGTGGTGTTTGCATGCTGCCAGTCCATCCAGGCACAATCCCCCTCCCCTGCCCCATCGTCTTCCCAAGCCATGCCCGAGACAGCCTCCCAAGCAAAGCCTTGGGCGGAGAAGGACACGCGCCTGGCCACGGAGTACCTGAATCTCCTTGTGGAAAAGCCGGAGTACGGACGGGTGCTGGATCTGTTGTGGGAACTTTACGAAAAGCACAATTCCACGGCGTTCCTCCTGGAGAGCATCGCGGCGCAGGCGAAGGCGCAACCCCATCCCCACGTGGTGCTGGTGCATGCGCATCTGCTGCGCAAGGCGGACCGGTTTGCCGAGGCCAAGGCGCGTTACGATGAAGTGCTGAAGCAGGATGCGGCAAATGCCATCGCGCTGCGGGCGCGCGCGGACCTGGCACAGAGCGCGGGTGAGTACGCGATCGCCCTCGACTATCTGCGCAAGCTGGGGGCCACGTATACCGACAAGGATCTCGCACGCGCCACCCTGCTGGTCGAGGAAGGGCGTGTGGCGCTGATGGCCGAGAAGCGCGAGGATGCCTCTGCCGCCTGGGAGAAGGCGGTCACGCTGCAGCCGGATCACGCGGACCTCACGCGGGAGGTGGCGCAGCTTCTTCTGGGCGCTGGATTCCTGGAAAAGGCGGTGACTCTTTACCGGCAGATGGCGGACTCCAGCGACCCGGCAAAGCGGCTGGATGCGCTCTATGATCTCTCGCGGCTGGAAGAGCAGGCGGACCAGTTCGATGATGCGGCGAAGTCCCTGCGCAAGGGGCTGGCGCTGCTCCATTTCAAGGACTGGCGCTACGGCCAGTTTTTCCAGAGGCTCGTAAGGCTGCATGAGCGATTCAACCAGCTTGACGCACTGAAGGCGGACCTCATCAAGACGGCGCAGGAGACACCACCGCGCGAGCAGGCGCTGAGTGATGTGGCACGCTTCTCCAGTCTGGTGGTGGATCTCGGCGATCGGGTGAAGTGGCTGCGGGAACTGGTGAAGGCCTTCCCCAACTCCACGGAGTACCGCTGGGATCTGGTGCGTGCCCTTTTCGAAAGTGAAGCGCATGGAGAGGCGGCGAAACTGCTGGATGCCTCCCTCAAGGGAGATGCCTCCGACCCCGCCGCACTGGTGCTTATGCGGTGCGAGGCGCATCTGCAGGCCAATGAGCAGGCGAAGGCTGAGCAAAGGCTGAAGGATCTGCTCTCCGTGCAGGGCGGTGTGCCAGAGGTGGAGAAGCTCATCCTGCAGTTCGCCCAGCAGCGCTCGCTGGACAGCGTCATCGAACTCGTCCTGCGCGCCCGCGTGCGCCGGACTCCGGAGAAGGCGGAGCCGGTCTTTGAGCTGGCGTCCTTCCTCGTGAAACGCCAGCGGGACAAGGAGGCCGTGGAGGTCTTCGAAGCATGGCGGAACCTGCCCGGCGCCGGTGCGGACGAGAAACATCGCCGCCTGCGCGCCATCGCCTCGTTCTTTGCCGCGTCCGGGAAGATGGAGTTGGCGGAAACATTCGCGCTGCGTTCCACGGAGAGCACAGCGGGGCCCCCGGACTTCCTCGCGCTGGCGGATATCCTGGCCCAACGCGGCGCCACGGATGAGGCCATGCCCCTGTTGGAGAAGGCCTGGTCCCTCAGCACCACGCATGAGCAGCGGCAGGAGGTGGATGAGCGCATCCTCGCCATGCTTTCCGGAGATCAGGCCCTGCGTCCCATCGCCCAGACGCAACAGAGCAATGAATTCCGCCTGCCGGCCATCTTCACCGGGGAGGGCTTCGGCTCAGACGCACCGCCGCCGCAGGCCAAGGCGAACGTGCCGCAGGCGGTGCTGGATTTTGCGCTTGGTCAGGCAGCGGGAGTGTATGTCGCGCAGTGGAGCCAGGCACCCTGGCCACGGTTCACGGGTTGGAGTCCGCTCTGGGTGCAGGGCGTGGTGCGTCCCCTGCTCGTGCCGCCCGTGCCCGTGACCCCTGAGCGTGAGTACCGCGCCGCGTGGTGGGCCTTCCGGGCGGATCTCACCCAGCTCGCGTATGATCTGGTCGGCCTCATCCATTTCGACGCGAACCATCAGTGGGTTGCCGTGCCAGTGGAGGTGGAGAAGTTGTTGTTGGATCTCGCCACCACAGACAGGAATACGACACTGGCCATCAGACAGTTGCGACTACTTTCCACGCTGGACCCTGGCAGCCGGACCAGCTATTTATTGCGTCTCGCGGAGCAGGAGGGAAACCGGCCCTCCTTCACATCCACACGCTCCATGGCGCCACCCCGCGACCCGGACGTCACCTTCGCCAGTCTTGCCTCCTATATTGAGGCGCGCTCGCATGTGCAGTTGCTGCGCTGGACCCGAAGCAGCCTGGATGGGGACAATCCACGCGGCACCGTGGAAGCGATCCGCATTCTGGAGAGTCTCGCGAAGGAGGAGCCGCGCAATGAAGCAGTGCTGTCCTCACTTTCGCAGTATTACCTGGAGGCGGGCCGGCGGGATGAAGCCATGAATCTCTGGCAGAAGGCAGCAAAGGACTCGCGTGGCAATGCGGCGCCGCTGCTGGAGCGCTATGCGGAGATCCTCATCGCCCAGCGCCAGCACAAGGAGTACGTGGACACCCAGATGCAGCTCCTGGAGGACGAGGCAGATGTGAAACGCCGCCGCGATCTCTTCTCCCGCGCGCTGGAGCGTCTGCTCTGGGCGGATGTGATGCAGGGCAGCCTGCCCGATGTGGAGGTGGAGAAGCGGCTGGACCTCCTGCTCACCGCATTGCAGGAGCGCTCGCGGCGCGCTCCCTTCGAAGGATTCTGGCATGAGGCGCTCGCCTCCGTGCATGAGAAGCAAGGCGACGCCGCGAAGGCCTTCGCGGAGATGAAGCAGGCCTACTATGCCGCGCCGGACACGCCCTTCTCCCTGGAGCAGCTCCGCACGGCCGCCATGAACGCAGGCGATCTGCGCAGCGCCATCTACTTCCAGAAACAGATCGCCGCCACCGCGCCGCAGTCGCGGGAGACAACCGAGTGGCGCGAGCTGGTGTCGCTGCTGGAGCAGGACTTCCGCATGACAGAGGCGGATCAGGCGCGCCGCAGGCTGGAACTGCACTCCCTGCAGGATCCGGCTTCCCTGGAAGAGCTGGCACGTCACTACGAGGAGACCGGTCAGGGCGGGGCCGCGCGCCGCGTGCATGAGCAGCTCGCCCGGGTGCGCTCATGGGATGTGAAGAACCTCCTGCGTCTTGCGCTGCAGCAGAAGGAGACCGGGGATGGCGCCGCCGCGGAGAAGACGCTCCTGCAACTCCTGCGCAACTCCAAACCGCCCGCCGCCACGGCCGCCACCCAGGTGGAGCGGCTCCCCTGGCCCCTCCTTGATGAACGCAAGGCGCAACCCATGGTGCCCATCGCACTGCTGAACTCGCTGGACAACGCTCCGGGCCTGGAACAGCCGGAGCGCGATCGCCTGCGCACCTTCCTCGGACTGCCGCGTGGGGAGTTCGGGCTGGTGCCGGAGGATGCAGCCCAGGTGCGGCTGCGCGCAATCGAGGAACTCATGCACCTGCGCCGGGAGATTTCCCCCAAGGCAACCACGGCGGATCTGCTACGCCACACGGAGGGGCTGGCAGAAATCGAAATGGCCTGGGCATTGCGCTACGCGGGAGCGGGTGAATCCTTCCGCAAGTTGGTGAACGCCCGCCTGGGCACGGCGAAGACATTGGAGGCGCAGTTCCTCCAGGTGTGGCTCGGACTGCGCTCGGAGGGCATGCAGGGCCTGCTTGCCTGGGTCACCTCCCCCCGCAGCAGCGAAGCGGAACGCAGGCAGCGCAAGGGACTGCTGCAGGCGGTCTGCCACATGCTGGCGGAGGACAACGTGTTTTCATTCCCGGTGGATGCCGCGCAGCGTCTGGGTGAGTCCCGGCTGCTCAGCAATACAGAGATCATCGACATCGCGCGGAAGCTGGAGTCCCGCCAGCGCTACGAGTCCGCCTACACGCTGCGCAGCCTTGCCATGGCGAATGAATCGCGAAACAATCTGGGAGCCAGTCACTGGAATCTTGCCCAGGTCGCCGATCTCATGGGGCGGCCGGACCTCCAGTACATGCACCTCATGGAGACATGGCAGGTGCCCATTCGCGCGGATGAGCCGCAGGCGATCGACCTCTTTGTGAACAGCACCGCGCAGCTCATGCGTCTCGCTCCATCCCCGCTGGAACGGGATCGGCTGCTGCGAGAGAGCTTCCATCGCCTGCGTCAGCTTCCGCCTTCGGGCTTCGGCACGCTGCGTGAAATACGGCTGCTCGGGCTTGCGGGAGCGGATGAAGCCGCGGGCAAGCGGCTTGAACAATATCTCGCGAACGGCTTCCTTTGCCTGCGTCCCTTTGCCGAGCCGCTCATGGGCCGCCCACCACCCGGCGCTGTGATGCCCGGTCCGCGCATCGATGAACTCAATCACATGCGCAGCTACTGGGATGACGCGCGAGAATGGGGCGACCTGCTCCGGCAGGACGGCCTTTCACGCCCCATGCTGCATGCGGAGCAGATCATGCTGCAGCGCCTCGGTGGCATCGCCATGGGGCCGAAGTCGAACTACGAGTACAGCGCCTGGAGGAACCAGGCCCTGCTCCGCCAGTTGCGCTCCTCCAGCCATCCCGAGCGCATCCGTCTGGTGCGCCAGTACCTGCAGGCCGATGATTCGGTGGAGACGCTGCTGGAGCTGGGCACCTACCTGGAACTCAATGGCCTGCCCCGCGCGTGCATTGAGGTGTACCGCAGGCTGCCTGAGCGTGCGCCATCCAATCTGGAATACTGCGAGCAGTTCCTGCGCGTATGTGAAGCCTCCTGGGAGTGCGCAGCGGGCATCCCGTACATCGAGAAACTTTTTGCCGCCGACTTGCAGAACCGCCCCCTCAATCTGCAGGAGAACTTTCTCGAGACGAAGCACGCCCGTTTCCTGTCGCGTCTGCAGGATATCGTGGGGCTGAGGATGCACGCCTTCACCGGAGTCACCACCGTGAGGCCCACCGGTCCACGGGAACCGGCGCAGGTGCCCTATCTGAAGGAACTGGCCCTGCTGCTGGAACGGCGCGGCGACCAGCCCGGCGCGCTCGCGGCGTGGGAGGAACTGGCGGCACTCTGGCCTCAGGAGGTGGAGGCGCACCTGCATCGCGCCCGCCTGCTGATGGCCCAAGGAAACCATGCCCGCGCCATGGACGCGGTGCGCAAGGTGGATCTCTCCAATCTCTACAGCGATGCCACGCGCGACACGCTGAAACTGCGCGCGGAACTCGTGGCGGATGCGGGACTCTGGGATGAGATGCGCGAACTGATGAATCTGGTGACGCGCAGTCCGAGCTCCGGCTCCGGCCCGGCGGATGGAAGCACGACCGTGGGCATGGTGGCTCGCATGCGCCTGCAGCCCACCCAGGCGCTGCACACCGGCAGCGTACTGGCGCTGAGCCGGGTGCTGGCCACGCACCAGCGCGTGACGGAGGCGCAGAGCCTGCTGCTGCGCGCGGAGCGGGCCATCAAGGATCCCACCGAGCGCTTCCGCCTGCGTCTGGAACAGCTCAAGCTGGAGGCCGCGGCGCCGGACTGGGATCCCACACGCCAGCAGGCGCGCGTCACTTCCGTGCTCAGTCTGGATACGCCGGACGAGTTCGTATTGCGCGATTGGATCACCTTCATGATGAAGGAGGCCGCGGGTCCGCGCGCCGCTTCCTGGATCCATGCCATCACCACACTGCCACCCAGCACCACCTCGTCGCTGGCTCTGGCCGCGCTCGCGCAGCATCTGGATGAGCGCCATGTGCCGCGCATGGCCCAGCCGTGGCGCGGCAAGTCAGACATCGTGGTGGCCGTTTCCCAGAGACTCGCGGTGGAAACGCTGCTCAAGCAGGGCAAGCCCGCCTGGGCACATGGCGTGGCCACCACGGGAGGCTCCCTGCGTGATGCTCCGGTATTGAGCGCCGTGTACCAGGGGCTGGGCGATCGCCACGCTCTCCAGGAATTCTTTGCCAGGCTGGTGCGCCTGCCCTACCCCGGAGGCAGCGACACCATCGGGCATGTGGAGGCGCTCGATGCCTGCGGCCGCACGGATCTGGCCCTAGCCCTCGCCGCCCAAGCGCTGGATCGCACCCACAGCCGTGGCGAATCGCACCCTGAACTGGTGCTCGTGTACGCAGGCCTGCTCACCCGCCAGCGCCAGTACGAGCAGGCGGAAACCCTCCTGCTCAAGGAGCACGAAGGCATGGGTGAGGAACTGGCCGAGGCGCTCGCCACCCTCTACCGCGCGTGGAACAAGCTTGACCGCCTGCCCTCCGAACTGGCAAAATTCCAGCTCCCGGACGGATTGCTTCAGGAGACGCTGTTTCTTGGCAGGAGCCAGTCTGGGACGAATCCCTGACTTCCCTCCCCCACTCTGCCTCCTTTTGAGAATGACGTTCCGCGCCCTTTGCTTCCCGATGCCCAAAACCGGCCTGTGCCTGATGGCAGCCATCCCGTGCATTCTTGCGTCCTGCAGCAGCAAGCCCGAAGAAAAAAAGAACCGGCCAGCCTATTCGCAGATGAAGTGGTCCCAGCGCGTGGAGGAGCAGTTCCGCAATCCGCGCGACGTGAAGAGCAGCTTTACGAAAAAGGTGTACAACGCGGGCGGGGGCAAGAAGTTGGAAAACGGCACCTACAAGACGAAGGAGTTCGCCGGCGGCAAGAAGTTCCGCGACAAGAAATTCAAGACGGATGAGTACGCCCTCGCCGACAAGAAGAGCGGACTGCTCAGCAAGATGTTCAAGGGCGGCGACAAGGAAAGCCCTTTGGCGGATGATCAGTTCAAGTCCCCACTGAACCGCTACGGCAACAAGACACCGTGGGATTCTGAAAAGGTATCCTCGTTTGAGAACGACACCTTCACCACCCGTTCAGAACCTCAAATTCTGAAGAAACAGGAGAAGTCCGCGCGCCCCCTCATGCTCAAGGACGGCCAGGATCCCAGCTATACGGAGTTCGATATCCAGCAGTTGCTGAAGAAGGATTGAGGGGAGATCCAGGCAATTGGCTTTCTCGCGAGGAAACGCATCGAGTTAATATCCGCCTATATAACGGGTAAGCGGTGCGACGGTCAGCGGTAGGACAGTGAAAACTGTTTGGGATACTTTCCGCTGCCCCCCATCGATTTCACGGGACGTTTACCCAACCAAGGTCGTCAGCTATATCCTCCAGTCCTCACCCGCGTCCGGCATGCCCTGAACGGGTCGCCTGTAGATGTAGGTGAAGATAGGCGATATCACACCATCGGTGGAACCTTTCGCTGCAGCGAACTTCACCGGCTCAAGCGCATACTCGCCCTCTTCCACGCTTTCCAGTTCATCCAGCTTTTTTCGCCCGGCATCATCCACCTCCCAGACTTCCCCCCGAATGCTCACACCGTCTTGATCCACGGGAAACATGCCGGGATAACCACCGCAATCCACCATGCGGTACACGGGCGCGGTACGTGCCTCGGCAATGAACTGCTGCCCGGCCATCCAGCCGTGATTGCTCAGGCCGCGCTTGAGGATGCCGTAAACGAAGATGCGCATGGTGTGATCGAAGACTCCTCAGTTCACAGCTCACTTCATGCCATGGCGGCGGGAGCCGGAGGCGGTGGTGATTGACCGGGAATCGGCTCGCCCAGATCGCGGCGGTGCTCCAGCCAGGAGGCAGCTCCGTAGCGGGTTGTGGCGAGTTGGGTGGCTTCTGCGAGCACCATGGATTCCACTTCAGCTTGCGGCATGTGGCTGACGCTTTCGGCAAGCGCACGGG
>JAEYUU010000383.1 GCA_023429545.1 Verrucomicrobiota bacterium | reverse complement strand
CGGTGCCGCTGGTTCTCACGGCGTGTCATTTGATGCACGGCAACCTCATTGGCTTCCACGAGGCCTCCCATGGCATGCTGCGCAAGAGCCGCTTTCTCAATGACCTTGACGGCGTGTTCATCGGCTTTCTCAGCTTGATGAGTTTCACGCTGTACCGTGCCGCGCACCAGACGCACGATGCGCATCTTGGATGTGAGCGCGATGAAGAACTCTGGCCATTCAATGACCCGAAGTCCCCGCGTTGGTTCCGCTGTCTCATGGCCTTCACGGAACTGTGCTTCGGGCTGTTCCATACGCCCGGCATGTTTCTCAGAACGTTCCTCCGCAAAGACTCGCCCATCCGCAGCAAGAAGGTGCGCCGCCGCGTGTGGATGGAACTGTTCGGTATCGTGGCCTTCCATGCCGCCCTGCTCACCGTCGCAGTCGGTCTCACAGGCACGTGGAAGTACTGGCTGTGGATGTACTTCATTCCCGGCTTCATCGCGGGCAATCTTCAGAGCTGGCGCAAGTATGTGGAGCATGTGGGTCTCACAGGTTCCACCATTCGCAGCGCGACTCGCAGCATCATCGCGAATACATGGTCGGGTAAATTGGTATCCTTCACCCTGCTTCACGAGCCCTTCCATGGGGTGCACCATCAGCGTGCTGGCCTGCCTCATGCCGAGCTGCCGATTTACCAGAAGGATCTGTATCCCACCAATGAGGAGGAATTGGAGCCCTTCCGAAGCTATTCCCACGCCATCGGACATCTCCTTGGCTGCCTGCGGGATCCGAAAGTGGGCGCGCAATGGCGTGGCCTGAAGGGGGCTCCGGCGGCGCTGGCTGCCGAGTAGGAGGCCTTGCCCGGCACTGGTATCCAGTAGAGGCGGCAGCACTCCCAACTTTACTGATTCCCCTGCGACACATCAGGGCGAGGCAGTAGCGTCGCAAGCGAAGACTCCCTTTTCAGAGCGGTTGCGGAACTCCAGCCACCTCTTTCGGGAAAGGCGATTCTGATTGTAGCGGGGCCCGCAGCCGCGAGTGTCACTTCCCACGGTGATTCGACAAACAACCACCACGACCGCTGAAAATGATGATGACTGAACCAATTTTCGCATCCCGTCCACTTTTCCAGAGTCTCTCATGAGGCCTCCGGCGCCGATTTCGTTGAGAAGGCGTGCGGCTTGCGGCTCAATTCAAGTTGCACGATTCACGCCCACGTCGAGGATTCTCCCAACCCGCTGCCCAAAAGTTATCCGCATGAAAGCCAGCTTCTTTTCGCCTGTCCGGTCCGCCCTCTTCGGCGCCGCCTTCGCCGCCCTGGCGTTTACCTATCCTTCCGCCAGCGCCCAGGAAGGCGGGATTACGGCCAAGGAACTCGCCTCCCGGCTCAGCGCCCGGCAGCAGGATGGGAATACGTTCATCCGGCTGAAGATGGAAACCGGGGGAGCCACCCTGCAGATCCAGATCAAAGCACGCAAGTCCGCCTCTTCCACCGAGGTGGTGTATCAGATCCTGTTTCCCAAGGAACAGAAGGGCACCGGCGTGCTCCTGCGCAGCAGCGGCAGTGGGGCGAGCTTCGTCCCGCCGGACAAGCTGGCCACCATCGAGGCATCGCAAATGAAGCAGCCCCTCTTCGGCAGCGCGCTCAACTACGAAGACGTGGTGCAGAATTTCTTTGCCTGGGAAAACCAGTCCTTCGCCGGCACCGAGACGATCGACAAGGTCGAGTGCCACATCCTGGAATCGAACGGCGGCAAGGGCTCCTATTCCAAGGTGCGTTCCTGGATCGATCTCCGCCGCATGGTGCCCCTGCGCATCGAGAAATATTCCTCCTCGGGCGACGTCGCGGTACGCATCGATACCACCGATGTGGTCATGAGCGATGGAAAGCACATTCCCGCCAATCTCTCCGTGCGCCGTGGCTCCACCGTCACTGAGCTGGACGGCTCACGCATCAAACGCGGTGTGAGCTACACGGATGCGGATTTTTCACCGGAAGGACTGAAAAATATCAACGCCCCGCGCGGTGGAGACTGAACACCTTACAGCGCCAGGTGGTCAACTTCTCACTCCCGTGCTCCACTCCACTTCTCCCACATAAGTTAGCTCCATGCCTGCAACAGCGACCGACGGATCCAACAACATCGTCTTCGAGGCGAGGGGCTTGAAAAAGAGTTATGACGATGGCCACGTCATCGCCTTGCGGGGTGTGGATCTGCAGATCAGGGAGGGTGAGTTTGTCGCCATCACTGGGCAGAGCGGTTCCGGGAAGACGACCCTGCTGCAGTTGCTGGGATCCTTCGTGACACCCACGGAGGGCAGCCTCACCTTTCGCGGGAGGTCGATTCCTGACATGAAGGATGCCTCACACTACCGCTCGCATGACATCGGCTTTGTGTTCCAGGCCTTTCACCTGCTGCCGACCTTCACGGTAATCGAGAACGTGCAGATTCCGATGTTTGAAGGCGGGCTCTCGGTGGCGGAACGCAAGGAGCGGGCCAGGGAACTTCTGCATGCGGTGGGTCTCTCGCATCGTCTCACGCACTACCCTTCGGAACTCTCGGGCGGAGAAAGGCAGCGTGTGGCCATTGCGCGCGGACTGGCGAATGGGCCTTCCGTGGTGCTCGCGGATGAACCCACCGGAAATCTCGACAGCGAGAACGCGATGCAGATTCTCGATCTACTGATGCAACTGCACCGGGACCGCGGCATCACACTCACGCTGGTGACGCACGACCCCTCCATCGCCGCCATGGCCGAGCGCACCATTCGCATGAAGGACGGCCGCGTGATTTCAGACAGCGTCTCCACAGCTCCGACTGCTTAACCACTCATCATGACGTTTTTTACCATTGTTCGTCGCGGTCTGACCCGCCGCCCCATCCGCACCGGCCTCACCTTGTGTGGCATTGCCATCGGCATTGCCGCCGTGGTGGCGCTGGTGGGCATGTCCGGCGGTTATGAGAAGAGCATCAAGGAGCAGCTCGACAGCATTGGCATCGACATGATCGTCAGCAACATGAGCGGCTCGGTGAACCCGAAGGTGTTTGAGGAGAAGCTCGAAGACGACATTGCGAAGATCCCCAAGGTACAGGAGACAACCACCGTACTGATGCAAATGATCAGCGTGGAGAACATGGACATGGTCATGGTCTCAGGTCGAGAGTGGGGCGGATTTACCTGGGGCAAGCTCAAGGTCGTGGATGGAAGGATGCCCAACGACGCCAATGAAATGGCCGTGGTGCTGGGCGTCACGGTCGCCGATGCGATGGGGAAGAAGGTCGGTGACACCGTGCAACTCGAAAGCGAAGAGCTTGCCGTGGTGGGCACCGTCTCCGGTGGATCGGTCGTGGAGAATGGGGCCATCATTCTCTCTCTACCAGTGCTGCAAAAGGTCACGCAGAACGAAGGAAAGGTGAACTTTGTGGACCTTCGCTTCGAGCCGGATGTAACACCCCAAGACGTGGACAACATCGCGGCCGAAGTAAAGAAGCTCTTCCCTCAGGGCCGCGCATTGCGCGCGCAGGACGTGGTGCAGTCCAGCCAGGGCTTCAAGGTGGTGCGCGCCATGAGTTGGAGCACTTCCACGCTGGCGATCATCGTGGGTGTCTTTGGAGTGATGAACACCATGCTCATGACCGTGTTCGAGCGCACGCATGAGATCGGCATTCTCCTTGCGGTGGGGTGGAAGAAGCGCCGCGTCATGAAGATGATCCTCGCCGAGTCCGCGCTGCTGGGCTTCCTGGGAGGCGTGGTCGGAGTAGCCGTAGGAGCAGGGGCCGTAGCTCTGCTGGAACGCTCACCAAAGATCCGCGGCCTGCTGGAGCCTGACTTGAGCCCGCAACTGATGATCCTCTCTGTGGCCATCGCGGTCGTCGTCGGATTGATCAGCGGCCTGTACCCTTCCTGGCGCGCCTCCCGCATGTCTCCCGCGGTGGCCATCCAAGGTTAGCCCTGGGGTCGAACCTGTTTTCACCATGAAGCACCTGAAGCCGATGGAAGCAGTGGCCGCTCTCTACGGGAGCGGTCATGAGGACGATTCAGAAGCCATCGTGGCCAGCTTGAGCCGCACCATCTTTGGAGCACATGGCCTGACCCCAGCCCGTCCGTCCAAGAAGATTCTCGCAACCGTCTCCCACAGGATCCTGAGCTGGACCACGAAGTCCACCAGGACGCAGACTGCCGACGGAGCGGTGGCGACGAAATACAGCAACAGAATCCTGGAACGCTCTGGTCATAGTTACGCGCACTCCTTGATGGGCTCCACCAGCCACACCAACGAGTGCCTCGTCGAAGGCGGCGATCCCATGAACAGCCAGTACATGATGATCTGCCCTGAGATCCGCGCGAACTGCGAGATGTGGGACAGGCTTTTCCTGGACTCCGTGCAGGCGAAGGATGTGCGGCTCAGAATGGTCTGGGAGACCATCTCCACCTATGAGGAGGCAAAGAGCCGGCTGGACGCGGGCAAGCCGGTGCGCCTCAAGGCTGTGGCCGCGGGTACCGGTCTGAGCATGATCCTCGTGTACGACAAGCTCATGCGTGACGGCGTCGATCCCTCTCTAGTCAGTGTCGAGATCACCGACCGGGATCCTTCAAACACTGACAAGGCCAACCGCCTGATGGACAAGCTCTCCACCACCAAGGACAGGCATGCGAGCCCGGGTAGTGGCAGGGGAATCTCAGCCAGGGCCGAAGACATCTTCATGGATCACGCGGAGGATGTTTCTTCCACGTACGACGTGGTGACGGCCATCGGGATTTTGGAGTATTTCCACGGCCACACCTACACCACGACCGAGCAGTGCATGGGCATGGCGCCGCCTCCGGATCCGGCGTCTGCGCTGGATCTGGTGCACCGGCTCCATCACCTGCTTGCCGAGGGCGGCAGCCTGATCGTCAACACCTACCGGAGGAATGCCGCCACGCGGCTCCTGGAGGTTTTTGGCCGGCGGTTTGACTACCGCGACCGTGACAACCTGAAGGCGCTGATGGAAGCCGGGGGGTTCAAGCTGGCGAAGCACATGGGGGCCGGACATGTCTACGACGTGGAGGTTTACTTGAAGCGGGCCATCGTCGCGTAGTACAAAGTCCTGCATGGTCGCAGGCATTGCTTGACGTGGGAGCGACATTCCCGCTACATGCGATCACTTATGGGGCAACTCCCTTCAATTCTCCGCACCTGCGCGCTCGCGCTCCTGGCCTTGAGTCTGGTGGGTTGCAATGTCTACTCCACGGCGCGTGAGAGAGCTCCCAAGGTCAAGGCGGTGGGCCTTGGCAGTGCCCTGCTCGAGCGCGCCATCAAGACCCCGGCCAAGACACCTGAAGAACAGATCGGACGGTACCTGAACGCCGCCTCCTACTCTGCGGAAGTGCTGGCGAAGAACCCGGACGACACGCAGGCGCGAAAAGATTACAACTTCGCCGTCGCGCGCATCTTTGAGGTCATCCATGACAACCAGCTCAAGCCCTGGAAGAAGCCCATCGTGTGCCCGGGCGCCACGGAGGACTGGACGCTCGCACTCAAGACAGACGGGAAGCATGACCCGGGCATGTTTCGCGTGCTGCCGGCAGATCGCTTTGAGTTCAAGGGCAAGCTCGTAACAGAGCGCACAGTGAAGGACGGCATCGGAGCGCCGATGATCACGGCCAACCAGGGATTCGATTTCACCAAGGTGGATCCGTTCGTGATGGGCAAGACGTCCTACTACGGCGTCACAGTGCTCATCAACTTCAAGGGCCGCGCGTGTACCATGGTGTATCATGATCCCCTGGCCGTGGAGGATGTGCAGTTCGCCGGTCACACCATGCCCCTCGCGGCGGATTTCACCGCGCCCATTGCCTTCGCGCTGGCAGAGATGAAGCCGCGCAAGACCGAGCTCCAGCGCATGTTCAAGCCGGACAAGTTCGCCGGCACCAGCCGCCT
>JAEYUU010000333.1 GCA_023429545.1 Verrucomicrobiota bacterium | reverse complement strand
TAGCGTGGCGCCCCTGCGTAACTCAAGGGAATGGGGCCTCAGAAAACCACGCTTCTCTCATAAACCACGAACTGGAAGGTAGTACAGGAGACGAACCCGGGCCACGGCTCCCGCCCCGGTCAAAGCCCGGCCGAACGCTCGTCCATAAGACGCTTCGCCTTGTCCAGCGTCATGGCGACCCAGGCTTCCAGGCCGGGTTCTTTGGATTCACGCGAGGCGGCAATGTGCAGGCGCCTCACATAGTGCTTCTCCAGAAACGTCACGAGCTTCTCGGATGCGGCCAGGATGCCACGATGGAGATGCAGAACCGGCTTCTTCAGCTTGCGGGAAATGGAAAGGGTCTTTTGCGAGCCGCCAGACGCTTTCTCGGCCAAGGTGAAGACGACCGTGGCATCCGCGTCGCGCACATTCCACTCGATGCGCTCCATGCCTTCCTCGGAAGGTGTCTCCTTGAGCTGATACTTGTCATCCAGGCTGCCGTCGATGGCAGGCCGCCCCTTGGGACACCATCCTCCGTGTGGAATGCTGTTCTTGATGGCCCAGTCCAACGCCGCACGATCGGCTGCGGTCTGGCCTCCGGATATGATGCTCTCGAGCTTTACCATGGCTGCTCTTTCTTCTGAAAACCACCTCCTGTAGGCGAGGGGGAAGGTAGCCGTCGCCCCAATGTGGCAGGAATGCAACGGGGAAACGCAGGATTGCGGATTTTGCGATCCGAAAGTGATCGGGGGGCAGGAACGTACGTTGGCATCTCATCGCACACTTTCAGCTTCCTCCCACCAGTCAAATGAGCACCTGCCCCCATTCTTTTTTCTCCTGCCGCACCGTGGTGTTTCGCGCATTTGCCCTGTGGGCGTTGCTGATGGCCGGTTCCCTTGTCGCCGCTGATCCGGTGACCATCGTGGCCTTTGGCGACTCCACGACGGCGCCTCGAGGAAGCACCACGGTGTACGCCACCACCCTGCAGCAGGAGCTTCTCAATGTGCGTGTCATCAACTCTGGCATCGGAGGGAACACCACAGCCATGGCGCGTCAGAGGTTTGAGAAGGATGTGCTTTCACATCAACCCAGGCTGGTAATTCTCCAGTTTGGCATCAATGACGCGGCTGTTGATGTGTGGAAGTCTCCACCTGCCACGGAACCTCGCGTGAAGCTCGAGCACTACGTGGAGAATCTGGAGCACTTCATCCAGACGCTGAAAGCTCGAGGAACGAAAGTCATCCTGATGGGACCAAATCCACTGCGATGGACTCCCAAGCTCAAGGAGATGTATGGCAAGCCTCCTTACGATCCGGAGAATCCCGAAGGGTTCAATGGACTGCTGGTGAAGTACAGCAACGCGGCGGCGACGGTTGCCAAAAAAATGGAGGTGCCCTTCATCGATGTGCAAAAGGCCTATCGCGCATACGCCCAGAAGAACGGCATTGAAATCGACAAACTGCTTCCGGATGGGATGCATCCGGGCGATGATGGCCATGGCATCGTGGCTTCGCTGCTGCGAGAGAACATTCTCGCCATGGAGAAGGAATCACCCATCGGCATCAAGCCTGGTCCGGTGTGGAAGGCCAGTGGAGACACCGTGATGATCAGCCCGGATTGCACGGATGTTTCCATGGATGCCTCTGGGGACAAGGTCCTGCTGGGCTGCGGGCTCACCAGACTCGCAGATGGCTCCATGATGGCGGTGTACTCCACACCATCGAGCTACTACGCCAAGGCTGGCCAGACGTGGATTGCGACCCGGGTGACCAAGGACGGAGGCAGGACGTGGTCAGCCGAGCGCGAAATTGCGCGGCATGCGGACAGCCAGGCATCTCACCCCTCCGTGTTACGCACGCGCGACGGGGTGATTCACGTCTTCTACCTTGCCTTCAAGACATGGAAGTGGAAGGACCTCAACCCCACCCCGGAAGCACAAAGCGACGTGTGCACGACACGCAGCACGGACGGTGGCGTCACATGGACCCAGCCGCAGCAGATTTTTGATGGCTACAGCGGCGCGACTAATGGGGCCATTGAAACACGCGATGGGAAAATCATTGTCCCCTACTCCCACTACGTGAATGATCCCGGCCGGCTCGTGAGCCGCGTTTCCATCTCCGCGGACCGTGGAAAGACATGGACACTGGGACAGCCCATCGACATCGGCGGCGCAGGCGATCACGAAGGAGCACTGGAGCCCTGCCTGCTGGAACTCAAGGATGGCCGTGTCTGGATGCTCATCCGCACTACGCGGGGGCAGTTCTGGGATTCCTACTCCACGGACGGGGGCGCCACCTGGACTGCAGCGAAGGCCGGCAGCATTGAATCCCCCTCCGCACCGGGACACATGACCCGGCTGTCTGACAACCGCATTGCCCTGGTGTGCAACAGGCGGGGTAAAAACAGGCGGGAGTTGTACCTCTCCATGTCCTCTGATGAAGGCAGCACCTGGTCAGCTCCCATGGCGCTCGCCCGGGGAAAGAGCACCACATATCCCTTCGTCATCGAAGGGAATCCTGGCGAGCTGTGGATTGGCTATCACGATGTGCCGAGGGGATGGAACTTCCCCAGGGCGCGGCACCTGAAAATTCAGGCGCCCAAGTGATGCGCTCTCATCCGATTACATTTGCTCCGAACCCGCGGCGCCCACCACGACGAAGCGGCGCACTCGGGACCGTTCGATCAGGCCTCCTTGCCTGGCGGTGCGGGCCTTGATGGAAGGGAGCAGCCTCGTCCGATGAGCCATCCCAGCACGCCTTCCCGCAGGCCAAGATAAGAGCGGAAGTGATTCTGTCCCGGCCTGTAAATGCCGCGGGCGGCCAGCAGCTTGTGAATCGCTGGCAGATGATGGCACGGCACGGAGGGGTAGAGATGATGTTCCAGATGATAGTTGATGTTCAGCGGGGCGATGCTGAGGCGCTCGAACACCGTCCCTTCCACAAATCGGGTGTCATGGAGCTCGTTGACCGCCTTGGTCGCGGGATGCTCGGCGAGGATGCGTATCCGGAAAAGCACCGTCCCCCAGGTCATGCTGGGCAGCAGCCACAGCAGCAAGTAGGGAAGCCAGCCGTTGGTCAAGGCAAGGAAGGTGATCAAAGCGCCATGAAAAAGGAACCACCGCACATGCTCGGCAGGGCTAACGCGCGGCGGGCCACCCGTCACCAGCCTGTGGACATACGTCCGCGAGCGGAGGTAGCGCATCATGCGCGGGATGTGAAGACCCAGCAGATCGAAAAGGAAGACACGAAACGTCTTGAGCGGCCCTTGGGGGAACACCAGCAGGTCCCTGTCCAGCTGGGTTTTTTCCCAGGTGGGATCCTCGGGAGTATTCGTGTGCTGATGGTGCCGCATATGTTCGTATCGATAGCCTGCGGTCGTCATGTAGATCGGAAATGCGCACAGGAGATCTGCAACCCAGTCATTGAGCCATTTGCGGGAAGACAAATGATAGTGTGCCGCTTCGTGCATCAATACCCCGAGGGCGGTCTGGCGCGTGGCGATGACCGCTCCAGCCACCAGCCACACCGTCCAGTGGCGAAAGTGCAGCGCTAGTGCGAGCGCGCCGGCGATGACGATCCATTGCAGGGCGATGGCCCACACGGCGCGCCCGGCGCTCACCTGGGACAACTGGCGAACCTCTGCCGCGAGCATTCGCGGTGAGAATTCCGGGACTGCGTCGGCACCGCCGACATCCAATGTCGCTGCCTCGCGAAGCGCGCCCTGCTCCTTCATGCAGACATCGTGCGGGCGGGGCGCTTTTTCTGCAAACCTTAAAACTTGCGGACTCGCACGACCGGCAGAGGTCTGAGAATCGATAGCGCCGGTGGTCCACCTCCACCCCTATGCTTCCCTACTC
The DNA here is from genome assembly GCA_023429545.1 of Verrucomicrobiota bacterium. Classification (GTDB taxonomy): domain Bacteria; phylum Verrucomicrobiota; class Verrucomicrobiia; order Verrucomicrobiales; family Verrucomicrobiaceae; genus Roseimicrobium. Next base: position 2,452 of record JAEYUU010000333.1, on the reverse strand, counting down.
CACGTCATCCCCCACCGTGGTGAGTCGCAGCATGGGAAGCTTGTCTTCCTTCCTCTCGGATTCGGGGTGAATCAGGTTCTGCAGATGGTTTTTGGTGGCCATGAACTGTGGCAGCGCGATCTGCGAAAAATCGCGTGGCCGCGGGACGGGCACTTCGATGATTTCCTTCACACGCCCAGGACGCGCTTCGAGCACCAGCACACGATCGGACAGGTAGACGGCTTCATCCAAATCATGCGTGATGAAGAGGATGGTGATGTCGATGTTCTTCCAGATCTGCAGCAGGTAGCTCTGCATCTGTGAACGGGTCTGCGCATCGAGTGCGCCGAAGGGCTCATCCATGAGCAGGATGCGTGGCTCATTGGCCAGCGCACGCGCAATGGCGACGCGCTGCTTCATCCCGCCGCTGAGCTGGTGCGGATAGGCATCCTCAAACTTGCTCAGCCCCACGAGTTCGATCCATTGGCGTGCTTCGGACTCGGCGGTGTACCTCGCCTTCCCCGCCATGAGGGGACCAAACATGACATTCGCCTTCACCGTGAGCCAGGGGAAGAGGGTGTACCCTTGGAACACCATGCCGCGATCACAACCAGGGCCGCGCACTGGTTTCCCATCCACGAGGAGCTCACCACCGCTGGGCGTCTCCAGCCCGGCGAGCATGCGGATGAGGGTGGATTTGCCACAACCGGACTGGCCCACCACGCACATGAACTCACGGCGGTGCACCGCGAAGTTGATGTCCTTCAAGGCGGTGACCTCGCCCTGCGGCGTCGGAAAACGCTTCTCCAGACCACGCACGGAAAGCACCGGGGGGCGCTGCTTCAGCCTGGCAAAACGCTCCGCCACCGCAGGGGTCTGCTCGCGATAATCAGGCAGATCAAGGGTGGCAATCATAGCGACGTGCGAGGCGTGACAGTGACCTCTGTGGACGGGGTCGACGGGGACATGCCGTGATCGTCCGAGGCGACGGGTGCCATCGGCGGCTTCACTGCATAAGCAGAAGCCTTCCGCACGCCGCTGACCGCCATGCGCGGCACAAAAGCCAGCGCATTGATGAACCAGCGGGAAGAACCGGCATGTCCGCGGAAGGCCCAGGGAAACAGGCCGCGTCCCAACCAGCCCAGGAATTGATCCGTGAAGAAGCCGGTAAGGCCAATCATTAAGATCGCGGGATACACATGCTCGAACTGGAAGCGCCGTCCTCGTGTATCGATGATTTCGGTGAGGCCACTCTTGAAGCCCAGCAACTCCGCAATGACCAGCCATGTCCAGGCACAGCCGATGAGAATGCGAAGGTCATTGTACAGTGTGGGCATGATGCCCGGGATGATGACACGGGTCACGAGTTGCTTCTGATTCGCTCCCAACGTCTGCGCGGCCTCCAGAAGCGAGACATCCAGCTGGCGTGTGGTATTCGCGATGACCAGCAGCGCCGTGGGAAAGGTGCCGATGAAAACGAGCATGATCTTCGGCGCGGCCTCCAGGCCAAACACCGCCATGAGCACGACACCGAATGTGGGTGCAGGCATGTAGCGGAAGAAATCCGTGAATGGCTCCAGCAATCTGGAGAACACCGAATAGGTGCCCGCCAGGATGCCGAGCGGGATGGCCAGCACCGCAGCGAGCAGGAATCCCAGGCTGATCGTGCGGATTGACTCCTGGTAACGCTCCAAGAGCGGCTTCGCGTCAGATTTGTTTTCCTCGACGTCCCTAGCACCCTCGAGATCAGGCTTGCCCTTCAGGTCCGCCCACGCCGTGGCGAAGACTTTGTGCGGAGGCACCAGATACACGGGGTAGTCATAGGACACCCTGGACTGTGGCACCAGCTTCAGCGGGGCCTGCGTGGGCCACTCGCTGCCGGAGAGCAGTGTGGCATTCGACTTGATGATCTTTTCGTTTTCGGCGCTGGGCAGTATTTCCACCGGCACGAGCTCGCCGCTTGCCATCTTCACCCATACGTCGCGCAAGGCTTCATCATCCGCCGCAGCGTCCTTGCCCACCCAGCCATTCGCCATGGCCAGTGGAAAGATCTGCCGCACCACCTTCTTGTTCTGTCGCGCGGAGGCCTCCAACGGTGTGCCACCATCACGCGCCGCCTGCACCGCGGCATTGTCCTTTCGAATGGCCTCTTGAAAGGGCGTGAAGTATTCCGGCGCGAGCCGATCCCCCGGCACATAGACACTCGCCACCGCCGCGCTCTCCGCGGAGATCTGCACCTCGTGCAGCGCATTCCAGAAGGGACCATAGGACGCCACGATCCATACCACCAGTGGCAGCACGAAGGACAGGGTCATCAGCACCGAGCTGCGTTTGCCGTCCAGAACTTTCCGGACGGCAAACCACGGTTCCCGATGTTTTTGGGTTTCTACAGGGGATGGGTCTGACCCCATGAACGGAGCGGCGGTGAGGAGGTGCGCTGATTTTGCCTACTTCTTGCCGAGCACTTCCATGG